>CP009416.1:742500-1042500 GCA_000818095.1 Jeotgalibacillus malaysiensis | reverse complement strand
GATGCACCCACAGCAGCCGCAGAAGCTGTGGCAGAATTGATCCACTTATTTGCGATTGAAGATTTTTTTCTTATGCTTCTTGCGAATAATAGATCCTTTTTTTTTGTGGATAAAATGTTCATGATCTTTGATTTTAATTGTTCAATATTTTGACCTGTCTTTGATGAGATAGGTACTACTTTAAAATTAGAGTCAGAATGACCGTGTACATACTGTACCAAAGAATCTATATCTTCTGCAGCATCAATTTTGTTTAGAACGAACAAAATATTTTTATTATGTTTCTTGATCAAATTCAGGTACTTTTTTTCACCTTCAGAGAAAACTGTACCCGCAGCATTTAAAAAGAACAAAATCACATCTGCTTCTTTGAAAAATTTTAACGTTTCTTCCGAATTCTTTTTCTCAATATCATCTAACCCAGGAGTATCAGCAAATATGATGTTTTCATTGTCTTGGTATGTATATTTCTTTATTTCAGTCGTATATCCTGGCATTGATCCGGTCGGTGCACATTCATACCCGACTATTTGGTTGATAGTAGAAGACTTACCCGTGTTTATATCTCCTACCATCGCGAAAATAATGCTTTCTTCTAATTGTTCATTAGTGTTTCTCATCTCTTCTTCAAATTTCCTATCGAATTCTTCTTCATCAAAAAATTCAACCATGATTATCACTCCATTTCATTTTAGTTTAGAACAATATAGTGGCTATATTTGAAGCAATTGATCTTTTTTCAACTATGAAATAATTAATATTAACTTTAAATTACCTTTCCAACAGGCCTATTATAAATAAATAGTTTATAGATTCTCTTAACTATACATTAACAGTTACTGGAACATCTATCAAAAGGTCAAATCATACTTAAAAACAGGCACCTCTTATCAAGAGATACCTGTGTCATCAACATTTCTTATTCCTTCATTTTATCTCCAGCCACGCCACACATTCAACATGTGAAGTCTGCGGAAACATATCAACAGGCTGTACTTCCTGCGTTTGATATCCACCGTCTTCCAATATTCTCAGATCTCTCGCAAGTGTAGCAGGATTACAGGAAACATACACAATACGCTTCGGTTTCATCGCAAGCATTGTATCGAGCAGTGCCTGATCACAGCCCTTTCTCGGTGGATCCACGACAATGACGTCAGCCTGATTACCCTTTTTATGCCACGCAGGAATGACTTCTTCAGCCGGTCCCGCTTCGAATTCAGTATTTGTGAACCCATTCAATTCTGCATTCGCTTTTGCGTCTTCAATTGCCTGATTCACAATCTCAACGCCGAACACTTTCTTTGCTTTCTGTGCTAAAAAGAGTGAGATCGTTCCAATTCCGCAATAGGCATCAATCACAGATTCCTCACCGTTCAGCTGAGCGTATTCAAGTGCTTTCTGATAAAGTACTTCTGTCTGCACAGGGTTGATCTGATAAAAGCTGCGTGCTGAAATCGCAAATTTCACTTCACCAATCGAATCATAAATCACATCACTGCCCCAGATCGTCTGTCCTTTATTGCCAAGAATGACATTCGTCCGCTGATCATTAATGTTAAGAACAATTGATTTCAGACCTGGTACTTTTTCACGCAGAACAGCCGTTAAGTCTTCTGCGTGCGGAAGATGTTTCGTTCTTGTCACAAGTACAACCATTACTTCACCTGAAGTCCGCCCGTATCTGACAACTACGTGACGGAGCACACCTTTATGACGCTCCTCATCATACGGCTGAATACCAAAGCGGTCTGCTTCTTCCTTCACAATATTCATCACGCGGTCACTGACTTCTTCCTGGATCAGACATACATCCGTGTCCACAATACGGTGACTTCTGGTCGCATAAAAGCCCGCAATCACCCGGCCGCTTTCACTACCTACAGGAATCTGGCTTTTATTACGGTAGCGCCAAGGGTCCTCCATACCAAGTGTCGGATGGACAGGTACATCTTTGATCTTACCGATTCGTTCAAGCACATCACGCACCTGCTTTTCTTTCGCTGCAAGCTGCCCTTCATAGCTGAAATGCTGCAGCTGGCACCCGCCACATCTGTCATACACCGGACACGGCGGCTCCGTTCTGTGCTCACTTACTGATTCCACTTCAAGCATCTTACCAAAACCAAAATTCTTCGTCGTCTTCAGCACCTTTACCTTTACCTTTTCATCAGGAAGGGTCAAGGGAATAAACAATGGATACCCATCCACTTTTCCAACCCCATGTCCCTCATGCGTCAAATCCTCTATCGTCACAGTCACTGTATCATTCTTCTTAACAGGTAAAGCCTGCTTTTTCGTCATTATCTATCGCCCTCTTCGTTAGAATCGCTGCCCATTATTGTAGCATATATTTGTTTAAATGACTGAAATTAATTGATCATGAGCTAAAGTATGAATGATTATTTCACTACTTTTTATTAATTACCATTCAGTTTTATTCACAGTGGATGATTGGAGCGTAAGGGGGCGACTCCTGCGGCAGGAAGGGACAGGGGAGACAAAGCATGGCGAAGCCTGCTGGCTCCCCGCCCGGCCGCGGAAAGCGTCCCCCTGAAGTGGAAATCATCCGCCAAAGTAATAAAGATTTATCTTATTGTTTAACCATACCCTATAAGGGGTATATATTAAATTACCTAAATAACCTTGATTTTTTATTTAAAGGTGTGTAGAATGGAGAAACTATTCTTTTAATTCTAAAAATTCTAACTAAGGAGGAAGCGATATGGGACAGATTGTTAAACAGAAAGTACTTGCTTATATTACGCGGAAGAACGAAGGAAAGACTGAACTGCTTGTCTTTTCCCATAAGGATCATCCACAAGCTGGCCTCCAGGTACCTGGCGGCGGCGTTGAAGACGATGAACTGCTGATTGATGCACTTTATCGCGAAATTGAAGAAGAAACCGGTTTGAAGAGAGACGAACTTCAATTACAGGGTAAACTTCATAAACAGATGTACTACTCTGAGGACCGCTCAAAATATTATGAGCGTAACTTCTTTCACCTTGCATTAAAGCGCCCTGTGGAAAATGAGTGGGATTATACTGTTGAAAGTGACGGTAAAGATGATGGACTGAGATTCCATTTTGAATGGCGTCCAATTGAAGAAGCTTCGAAGCTTGCAGCTGACATGGATAACGCAGTCGACTGGCTTGAGCAGGCCTAAACATAAAAATGCCTGACGGTTTGAAACCGTCAGGCATTTTTTTATTGATCACTTCTCACTTCATCTTCTTTATCAATAATGCTGTTCTTTAATACAACGTTCTGATCTTCATCCACTCGATCTTCTTTGCGAAGCTTATCAAGCGGTGCACAGACATTCAGATGACGATAAAGATTCTGAAACTCTGCAGGCAGCAATCCGCCGAATTCTCCGTCCAGATTTAGCTGAACCGTTTCCTGAGACGTTACTTTAATATGATTTGCTTTTACATATTCAAGATGCGGATCGTGCAGGTGTTCTCCGCGAAGTGCAAGAGAAATGACGCGAATCGTTTCTGCCATATTCGTTTTCTTTAAAAACATTAATGTAAATAAACCATCATTAATAGAAGAATCCGGCGCCAGTTTTTCAAATCCGCCGACTGAATTTGTCAGACCAATCAGGAAAAGCATGACTTCCCCTTCAAATACTTTTCCATCATATTCAATCCGGACATTGGTCGGTTTGAATGATGGCAGCATTTCAATTCCTTTTAAGTAATAGGCCAGTTGACCAAGCACGGTTTTCAACTTACTCGGAACTTCATATGTCAGCTCTGTCATACGGCCGCCGCCGGCAATATTAATAAAATATTTATCATTCATCCTGCCAACGTCAACAGGGATCGTATCCCCTTTTATAATGATGTCTAATGCATCTTCAATGTCTCTTGGAATATGAAGCGCTCGTGCGAAATCGTTTGTCGTACCCATTGGGATCAGACCGAGTTTCGGACGGTTGGGTTTTTCTGCAATGCCGTTCACGACTTCATTCAGCGTACCATCTCCGCCTGAGGCGATAATCAGGTCAAATCCGCGATCAGCCGCCGCTGCAGCTGCAATCGACGCATCCCCTGCGCATGTTGTTGCGTGACAGGACGTTTCATAGCCTGCCTGTTCTAATTTCATTAAAACTTCCGGTAAGTGTCTTCTGAAAAGCTCACGTCCTGAAGTCGGATTATAAATGATTCTAGCTCGTTTCATCATATTCAGCCTGCCTTTTATATATTAAGCATACTATAAAATTATAATCACTTTTTGCTGTATGTAAACAAAAAAGAATAAGCCCTGACAACAGGCTTATTCCCATCATACATTTAATTAACGGATTTTACCATAGTAAGCTTATTTTTCAGCTCAAGATAAATCTCATGCCAGAAATCCTCGCGCTCTGTATAGGCTGCCGTCAGCTGTTTGATCATCAGCTGTTGGCCGTCTTTAAAGGCTGGGTCCTCTTTTGCAGGCAGATTAGCCCTTGCTTCGTCTACAAATGCCTGAACCTTTTCCGCTCTCGGTCCCCATTTCGCAACTTCATTTCCATCCTGGTCAATGAAAATAAAAATCGGAATCGCACGGGATTTCCCGTTTGTTAAATACTGATCCATTAATTCAAGGTTGCTGTCTCTTAGGATAAATCTGACTTCCATTCCTGAGCGTTCTGCAATCTTCAATAGTACAGGATTATTCATCATTGCATCCCCGCACCAGTCCTCAGTCAGGACGATCGCACGCAGGTTCTGAGCTTTTAGCTGGTCGAAAAACGCTTCGTCTTCAGCTGGAACTGAAAATTGATCGTATACTTTTTCCATGTTTTCTTTATGTGATTCCATCTGTTCCTGATACGCTTTTGTTGTTAATCCTTTTTCGAACCATTCATTTAAATTTGTCATATGATTCACCTCGTTTTTAAGCATCTCACAAACGGATTTTATAATCGAGTGAGTTGCTTGTGGAATGTGCCTGTTTAGCAGTATTCTTTTTAGGAGATATAGAGATCATTGCAGCAGTGACGCTGGAAAAATGTAAAAGGTGTAAGATAAAATGACGGAGCTGATCGAATCTTTTCAAAAGGTGATGGAATCATCCGAAGCCGCCAATCCCTAGAACAAATAGATCTCATTGCTAATAGAAATAAACTAAAAGCCGATAGATAAATCTAAAAAGGTGCACGAATCATTCCCGGCTCCCGGCTCCCGCCCACCAGCAAAACACCAATCCCGACACAACAAAAAAAGAAACGCACCCAAAAAGTGCGTTCCCCAAACATTTACTTATCGCTTCTTAATCTCCTGCATCAGCAGCTTATTCACCATCGGAGGATTTGCCTGTCCTTTCGATGCTTTCATAATCTGGCCGACTAGGAAACCAATTGCGCGGTCTTTACCGTTTTTAAAGTCTTCAATTGACTGCGGGTTGTTATCAAGTGCTTCAGTGACAAAACCGAGCAGCTGACCTTCATCAGAAATCTGTACAAGACCTTTTTCTTTTACAATCTTGTTTGGATCTCCGCCTTTTTCGATCAGTTCCTTGAATACTTTTTTAGCGATTTTAGATGAAATCGTACCATCTTCAATCAGCTTGATCATACCTGCAAGGCCCTGAGGCGTCAGTGCAGTATCGCCAAGCTCTTTTTGTTCAGCATTCAGATAAGCTGAAACTTCACCCATGAGCCAGTTAGACGCAAGCTTTGCATCTGCTCCCTGTTCAAGCGTCAGCTCAAAGAAATCAGACATTTCTTTTGTTAGCGTTAATACCATGGCATCATACGCAGGCAGACCGAGGTCTTCCACATAGCGCTTTTTACGTGCATCCGGAAGTTCAGGAATCGTTTTACGAACGCTTTCCTTCCACTCTTCATCAATCACCATTGATACAAGATCCGGTTCAGGGAAGTAGCGGTAGTCATCAGAACCTTCTTTTACACGCATTAACAGCGTCTTGCCAGTAGACTCGTCAAAACGGCGTGATTCCTGCTGGATTGATCCGCCTGATAATAGTACTTCTTCCTGACGCTTTTCTTCAAACTCAAGACCCTTTTTAACAAAGTTAAATGAGTTCAGGTTCTTCAGCTCAGTTTTTGTACCGAATTCTTCCTGGCCGACCGGACGAAGGGAAATGTTCGCATCACAGCGAAGTGATCCTTCTTCCATTTTACAGTCAGAAACGCCTGTATACTGAATGATCGACTTGATCTTTTCAAGGTAAGCGTATGCTTCAGCCGGCGTTCTTAAGTCCGGCTCAGATACGATCTCAATCAGTGGTGTACCCTGACGGTTGTAGTCGACAAGTGAATACCCTTTGTCTGTGTGCGTCAGTTTACCTGCATCTTCTTCAAGGTGAAGACGTGTGATACCGATTTTCTTTTTATATCCGTCTACTTCAATTTCAATCCAGCCGTGTTCACCGATTGGCTGGTCAAATTGTGAGATTTGATAAGCTTTCGGGTTATCCGGATAGAAATAGTTTTTACGGTCGAATTTTGTATGCTCAGCAATTTCACAGTTCAGTGCCATTGCTGCCTTCATACCCCAGTCTACAGCGCGTCTGTTAATGACAGGCAGTACGCCCGGGTAGCCAAGGTCTACAACGTTTGTGTTTGTGTTCGGCTCTGCACCGAAATGCGCAGGTGCAGGAGAGAACATTTTTGAATCTGTTTTTAACTCTACGTGGACTTCAAGTCCGATAATCGTTTCAAAGTTTGTCATGACTTCTCCCTCCTACAATTCCGGCTTCATGTTGTGATTTGCTGCCTGCTCGTATGCGTGTGCCACACGGTAAACTGTGCTTTCATCAAAGTGCTTACCAATGATCTGAAGACCAAGTGGCAGTCCATTTTGAGAAAGTCCTGCAGGCACTGAAATTCCTGGTACACCTGCAAGGTTCACAGGGATTGTCAGAATATCATTTGCATACATTGTCAGCGGGTCATCAATCTGCTCGCCGATCTTAAATGCAGGGGTTGGTGTTGTCGGTCCTACGATGACATCATAGTCTTCAAACACTTTTTCAAAGTCCTGCTTAATTAATGTACGTACTTTTTGTGCTTTCTTATAATAAGCATCATAATAGCCTGAGCTCAGTGCATACGTTCCAAGCATGATACGGCGTTTTACTTCGTCACCGAAGCCTTCAGCGCGTGTCTTCTTGTAAAGGTCGATCAGGTTCTCAGCGTTGTCAGCACGGTACCCGTAACGGATGCCGTCAAAGCGCGCAAGGTTCGCTGATGCTTCAGAAGAAGACAGCAGGTAGTATGTTGCTACACCGTATTTAGAATGAGGAAGTGATACTTCATCAATTGTTGCGCCAAGTCCTTCGAGTACTTTCAGTGCTTCGCGGACAGACTGACGTACTTCCTCGCTTACACCTTCACCAAGATACTCTTTAGGTACAGCGACCTTAAGACCCTTAATATCCCCAGTAAGCGCACTGCGGTATTTAGGCACATCAACATTTGCAGAAGTTGAATCGTTCGGGTCAAGCCCTGCGATTGCTTCTAATAGATAAGCATTATCTTCTACGTTTGTTGTAATTGGTCCAATCTGATCAAGAGATGATGCGAATGCAATTAAACCAAAGCGTGACACGCGGCCATATGTTGGCTTAAGTCCTACAACACCACAGAATGACGCTGGCTGACGGATTGATCCGCCTGTATCCGATCCAAGTGAGAATGGGACTTCGCCGGCTGCCACTGCTGCTGCAGAGCCGCCTGAAGAACCACCAGGAACTGTTTCAAGGTTCCATGGATTTTTCGTTTTAGCAAAATGGGAATTCTCTGTTGAAGAACCCATTGCGAATTCATCCATGTTCAGTTTTCCGATTGTAATTGCGTCAGCTGCATGCAGTTTGTCAGCAACTGTTGCGTTATATATCGGATCAAAGTTGCCAAGGATTTTACTTGCTGCTGTTGTACGCAACTCTTTAGTGACAATATTATCTTTGACACCGATCGGCATTCCATAAAGAAGACCTTCGTCAGTGCCCATTTTACTTTGCAGCTCTTCTGCACGTGCTAGTGCACGCTCTTCATCAAGTGTCAGGAAGGCCTGAACCTTACCATCAACTTCTTCAATACGCTTATATGATTCACGGACAAGATCAGCAATTGTAATCTCTTTTTTATGTAAAAGATCATGCAGATCAGCCAGTTTGTGATCGAATAAAGACATCTTTTGCCCTCCTATTCTAAAATCGTTGGCACTTTCACCTGTCCATCCTGGTGATCTGGTGCATTTTTTAGTACTTGTTCACGTGGCAGCCCATCAACAGGCTTATCTTCACGCAAAATGTTCTTCATATCGAGCACATGCGTTGTCGGTTCAACGTTTTCTGTATCAAGCTCGTTCAGCTGTTCAGCGAATGTGATGATTGAGCCGAGCTGGTCTGCAAATTTCTCTGCTTCCTGCTCATCAATATTCAGTCTCGCCAAATGCGCTACGTGTTTAACTTCTTCTTTTGTAATCTTTGTCATTGTGACTCACCTCCGTGTATGTTCGAACACTCACAATACTGTTTATCATACCAAAAAGGCAGGGTCTCAGGCAACTTTACCTGAATTCCCCTGCCGATTGGCTGTATCAATTTTTTCATTTACTGTACGCAATGCCCAGATCATCCATATTTAAATAGAAGAAACGTATTATGAGCGGAACAGGCGATCCCAAAACGATGGAGCTGCTCCGTTGTCTGCATGTCTTTTAGGAAGCTTGATCTCTTCTTTGTCCACAGCTTCTGCATGTGAAAGTACAAGTCCATATTCAGAGTTGTGCTCTTTATTTGTGACGACCTGATAAGCTGTTTTATGACGGTCAGCCAATTGAATATATTTTGATAAAAAACGGTAATTCATATTCCCATTTAAAAACATCTTCAGATCACGGTGCTTCTTGACTGCCTGCTCAATCTCAGGATAGATATCTGATTCACGCACCTGGTTTTGCAGGAGTACATATTCCACTCTTTCTCTGATCGATGTTAAAAACATTCTTCTTTCATCCGGCAAAGTTTCTCTGGCACCATATATCCCTTCCTGAATATAATCATCTACACTCTTACCCTGTGCCATCCTCTCACCCTTTCTTTTATCATATCCCCATTGTACAAAATATCTCTTTTCAGGTCATCTATTTGTGCACGAATTCACATATTATCCCTTTTTTAGCCTCCATTTCAGGATGTTTCTTCCATGTCCGAACGTTTATATATCAGCGTTTCAGGCGATTTCACTTGCCAAAATTTCTGTTTTCAGATTAAAATAAAGTATGATTTAATTTTCAGAATTATTTTACTTTAATCTTTTTTAAATCATGCTCTATCCCTTGCGCTTAATAGGATGACAGCTTTTTATGCTGATATGATGCTGTTTATATCACTTGAACAGGTTGAATATATTTGTTAGGTTATTCAACTGTAAGCGTCATGAAACATTTGACACAAAAAATTCATTTTACAAGGAGGAGATTTGGTGGAAGCTGTAGAGATTGGCTTTGAGGTATATATATCTCTCGCATTATATTTCATCGGTATGCTGGCGATCGGTTATTACGCCTATAAAAAATCGACCGGCAATTTATCAGAGTACATGCTGGGTGGCAGACAGCTCGGACCAGGTGTAACCGCACTATCAGCCGGCGCATCTGACATGAGTGGGTGGATGCTGTTAGGTCTACCAGGCTCGATCTATGTATCCGGACTCTCGGGCATGTGGATTGCGGTTGGTTTATCCATCGGCGCGTACTTGAATTATCTTTTTGTAGCACCTCGTTTAAGAACTTATACGGAAGTGGCAAACGATTCAATCACAATTCCTGATTACTTTGAGAATCGCTTTGTAGATGATACAAAGATTTTGCGTTTCGTATCCGCAATTGTCATCATTATTTTCTTCACTGTATATACATCTTCAGGTATGGTTTCTGGTGGAGTATTATTTGAAAGTGCATTCGGTATGGACTACACAGTTGGTCTTTTTGTTACTGCAGGGGTTGTCCTTGCCTATACTTTATTCGGTGGATTCCTGGCAGTTAGTATGACTGACTTTGTACAGGGTGTCATCATGTTTGTCGCACTTGTTCTTGTACCAATTGTTGCATTTATGGAGCTTGGCGGAATCGGGCCTACGTTTGATACGTTAAACGGAATTGACCCGCAGCTGACGTCATTCTTCGAAGGAACAACGATTCTTGGATTCCTTGGACTGATGGCATGGGGTCTTGGTTACTTCGGTCAGCCGCACATCATCGTCCGTTTCATGGCGATTCGTGATGTAAAATCACTGAAAAGCGCACGCCGTATTGGTATGACATGGATGGTCGTTGCGATTATCGGTGCTTTATTTACAGGTTTAACTGGTATTGCATATATTGCAAATACAGGAGCAGAGCTTGCGAATCCTGAAACGATTTTCGTGTTCTATTCTCAAGTATTGTTCCACCCATTAATTTCAGGCTTCTTACTTGCTGCGATTCTGGCAGCAATCATGAGTACAGTATCTTCTCAGCTGCTTGTAACATCAAGTGCGCTGACAGAGGATTTCTACAATACGTTCCTGAAGCGCAGTGCTTCTGATAAAGAGCTTGTACTTGTAGGTCGTATTTCAGTACTATTAGTTGCACTAGTTGCGATCATTCTGTCACTTGATTCTGACAGCACGATCCTTGATATTGTAAGTAACGCATGGGCAGGCTTCGGTTCTGCATTTGGTCCTGCGATTCTGCTTTCACTTTACTGGAAGCGTATGACGCGCTGGGGCGCACTTGCAGGTATGCTGACAGGTGCAGTTACAGTTATCCTTTGGGTATATGTACTAGGACTAAGCGGATTCTTATATGAAATGATTCCAGGCTTTATCTTAAGTACAATTGCAATCATTGTGGTCAGCTTGATCTCATCTAACTCTCGCGAACCTGTTCGTGAAGGTTATGACAAGTTTGAAAAAGTACACGAAGTTGAAAGAAATAAATAATGCTTTTCCAAAACGGCTGGTCTATACGACCAGCCGTTTTTTGTCTTTACAGCCGATTGTCCCCGCTTATTTAAACATTCAGCTACAAATGAATCATTTTTTAAAATTTATAACAAAATCCCGAATCTT
The DNA here is from genome assembly GCA_000818095.1 of Jeotgalibacillus malaysiensis. NCBI lineage: Bacteria > Bacillati > Bacillota > Bacilli > Caryophanales > Caryophanaceae > Jeotgalibacillus > Jeotgalibacillus malaysiensis. The sequence goes on along the minus strand of CP009416.1, from coordinate 1,031,420 downwards.
AGTTTCAAGCTAATTGATTCAGGGGAAATTATGCAGTATTGAGTAAGCTATTTCCTGTTAATACCTGCATATAGCTTTTTTAATCAATTTTCAGGTAAAAATAACATAATGCAAACGTTTACTTCTGAATTTTCTAAATTTTTATCGAATTTTAGATAAAACAAGGAGTTTTATATGGTAATGTTGAAATTGTATAGACGAATTTAATCAGAAAGGATGGCGCGCATGGATCAGACAATTAGTGATTTTGATATACACCTTTTCCATGAAGGTACACTTTACAACGCACACGCTATATTTGGCGCTCATCTTGTTAAACAGAAAAAACAAGTGACAGGCACACGATTCACTGTCTGGGCACCTCATGCACAGTCGGTTTCAGTCACAGGCAGCTTTACTGACTGGGAGCCCGGCAAATATGAAATGACCCGGATTAATAAAGAAGGAATCTGGAGCTGTTTCATTGATCAGAACTTAGAAGGAGCGCTTTATAAATACGCAATTACAACAGCGGCTGGAGACCTGATCATGAAATCAGACCCCTATGCTTTTCACTCTGAGCTACGACCACAGACTGCTTCAGTTGTTTATGACCTCTCCGGTTACAAATGGGGTGATCGGCTTTATCGCCAGCGCGTCAGAAAGAGAAGACCCATTTATGAAAGACCTCTTGCAATCTATGAACTTCACTTAAATTCATGGAAGCAAAAAGAAGATGGTTCTTACTTTACGTACAGAGAATATGCTGATGAATTAATTCCTTATGTAAAGGAAAGAGGATTCACTCATATTGAACTGCTTCCTTTAACTGAACACCCGCTTGATGCTTCATGGGGCTATCAGGGTACCGGATACTTCTCCCCTACCAGCCGCTTTGGCACGCCGCACGATCTAATGTATTTCATTGACCGCTGTCATCAGGAAGACATTGGTGTCCTGCTCGACTGGGTACCAGGACATTTCTGTAAGGACTCTCACGGACTGTATATGTTTGACGGGCAGCCGTTATATGAGTATGACTCATTTAATGATCGTGAAAATCTTGAATGGGGTACTGCAAACTTTAACCTCGCAAAAGGTGAAGTCAGAAGCTTTTTGATCTCCAATGCTCTTTATTGGATGAATTTTTTCAGAATAGATGGACTGAGAGTGGACGCGGTAGCCAATATTATTTACTGGGCTAACAGTGAACCTGAAACCTCTAACCCGTATGCAATTGAATTTCTCCAGGAATTAAATAAAGCCGTTTTTAATGAAAACCCTCGTTTTCTGATGATGGCAGAGGATTCAACTGACTGGCCGGGCGTGACAAAGCCTGTTCACGAAGGAGGACTAGGATTTAATTATAAGTGGAATATGGGCTGGATGAATGACCTGCTGGATTATATGGAATATCCTCCATTTGAACGCAGCCATCATCATCATAAGCTGACATTCTCTCTTGTATATGCGTATTCAGAGAACTATATCCTCCCACTTTCACACGATGAAGTGGTACATGGCAAACGTTCTCTTCTTCATAAAATGCCGGGAGAGTATTGGGAAAAGTTCGCTCAATGGCGTCTGCTGCTCAGCTACCTGATTACCCATCCGGGGAAAAAGCTATTATTTATGGGAGCAGAATTCGCCCAGTTTGATGAATGGAAATATGTACAAGGTCTTGACTGGTTTTTAAAAGACTATGAGTCCCATGCCCAGTCAGACATTTTTACTAAAGAATTAATGAGTTTTTATCAGGCTCATAAAGCATTACATGAATTTGATCATGATCCTCAAGGGTTTGAGTGGATTGATGCAGACAATGCAGAGCAAAGTATTTATTCATTTATCAGAAGAGGCAAAAGAAAGAGTGACACGCTGATGGTGATCTGTAACTTTACAAACGTCAGCTATGATCATTTCCGGGTTGGTGCCCCGTTTGAAGGAAAGTGGGAAGAAGTCTTTTCAAGTGATAGACAGGACTTCGGTGGAACGAATCATATAAATCAGATAGCAGTAACTGAAGAAAATCCGATTCACAACAGAAAGCAATCTCTTGATATGAAGATCCCACCGCTTGGCATCACGATTTGGAAGCCGGCAAAAAAATAATGAGGAGTGTGACATGATGGTTAAGAAAAAATGTGTAGCGATGTTACTGGCAGGAGGACAGGGAAGCCGCCTTCATTCCCTTACAACGAAAATTGCCAAGCCGGCAGTACCTTTCGGAGGTAAGTACCGGATTATTGATTTCACACTTAGTAATTGTACAAATTCAGGGATTCATACAGTTGGTGTGCTGACACAGTATCAGCCGCTCGTACTGAATTCTTATATCGGAATTGGAAGCGCATGGGACCTTGACCGACGCAATGGTGGTGTGACAGTACTTCCCCCTTACACTGAAGCAACCGGGGTAAAATGGTACAGCGGAACTGCAAATGCCATTTACCAGAATCTGAATTATATTGAACAATATGATCCTGAGTACGTACTCGTACTGTCAGGTGATCACATTTATAAAATGGATTATTCCAAAATGCTTGATTATCATATCCAGAATGAAGCTGAAGCGACGATTTCAGTGATCGAAGTACCTTGGGATGAAGCCAGCCGCTTTGGGATTATGAATACAAATGATGACCTTGAGATTCTTGAATTTGATGAAAAACCGGAAGAGCCAAAAAATAACCTGGCATCAATGGGGATCTATATCTTCAATTGGAAGTCTCTTCAGAAGTACCTTGACCAGGACAACATGAATGAAAATTCTTCACATGATTTTGGTAAAGATATTATTCCTTTGTTCCTGAATGAAGGTAAGCGTCTGATGGCTTATCCTTTTGAAGGCTACTGGAAAGACGTTGGTACAGTGAAGAGTCTGTGGGAAGCGAACATGGACCTGTTGAAAGAGAATCCGGGTCTGAACTTGTTTGACCATTCATGGAGAATTTATTCACGTAACCCGAATCAGCCGCCTCAATATCTTGCAACAACATCTAAAGTGACGGATTCACTGATTAATGAAGGATGTGTCATTGAAGGTAAGGTATCTCACTCAGTTATCTTCCAGGGCGTATCAATCGGTGAAGGGGCTGATATTCATGAATCAGTCATTATGCCTGATGCCGTAATTGGAAAGAATGTAACGATCAGACGTGCAATCGTACCAGGTGATATTGAAGTGCCAGCTAGTATTACAATTACTCCGGAACATAGTGATGAGGACATCATTCTTGTCACGAAAGAACTCGTGGAAAGATTAAGAAAGGATGTGACAGCATGAGCCGTTTATTAGGAGTAATTGACGCAGCCACTATAATGGGTGGACTTCAGGATTTAACTTTAAACCGCTCTGTTGCCTCTATTCCTTTTGCAGGACGCTACCGGTTTATTGATTTCGTCCTTTCAAATATGGTGAATTCAGGTGTAGACAGCGTAGCGATCTTCCCGAAGCACCAGTACCGTTCATTAATGGATCATATTGGATCAGGTAAAAACTGGGATATGGATAGAAAAAGAGATGGTCTCTTCTTCTTCCCTCCTTACTTTGAACCGAATGAAACAACAAGCATCGGGTCTTTTTCAAGACTTGAACAGCACATTGAATTTTTCAAGCGCAGCCATCAGGATTACGTCGTCATTGCAAGCAGCTACGTGATTGCAAATATTGATTTTGAAGAAGCGTTAGCTGAACACTTAATTCATGATTATGATATTACTGAGGTGCAGCATAACGGAAAATCTCTTGAGATCTATGTAATTAGTAAAGCCCTTCTGATCGAACTGATCGAAGCAAGACGCCGATCACAGTTCATCAGTGTGTCAGACGTTGTAAAGCAGCCGCTTCATAACTATAAGATCGGCGCTTATGAGCATAAAGATTATACAGCGATCATTGATTCAATCCCTTCTTACCTGAAGCACTCTATGGATCTTCTGCGCCATGAAGTGTGGAGTCAGCTCTTCACTCAGGAACGCCCGATCTATACAAAGGTAAAGGATGAGCCACCGACTAAATACAGCTCTACTGCTCAGGTTCGTAATGCCATGATTGCAAACGGTGCTGATATCCGCGGAACGGTTGAGAGCAGTATCGTATCCCGTGCTGCAAAAATTGGTGAAGGTTCAACAGTGAAAAACTGCGTAGTCATGCAGAAGTCTCAGATCGGTAAAAACTGTTCTTTAGAATACGTTATTTTAGATAAAGACGTTAGGGTGCTTGATGGCACATCATTAAAAGGAACAGCTGAACAGCCTCTTGTACTTCGTAAAGGCAGCGTGCGTGAAGAGGCGGTGTTGCAATAATGAAGGTATTATTTGCGGTATCTGAATGTGCACCATTTGCAAAATCAGGAGGCCTCGGCGATGTCGCCGGGGCTCTTCCTAAAGAGTTAATCAAACTCGGTGCGGATGTACGCGTCATGCTTCCGAAGTACTCAACCATTTCTGATGATCTTTTAACTAAAGTAAAAAAAATTAAAACCTTTTATGTTAATGTCGGATGGAGGCGTCAATACTGTGGAATCGAAACAGTAAAGCATGACGGTATTACATACTATCTGCTCGATAACGAATTCTATTTTAAGCGTAACGCGCTTTACGGCGACTTTGATGACGGTGAGCGCTTTGCGTTTTTCAGCAGAGCTGTACTAGATGCGCTGCCGCTTATTCCTTTTAAGCCCGATGTGATTCATGCCCACGACTGGCATACAGGCATGGTGCCTTTCCTGCTTGACCGCCAGTACAGAGCCTATCCGTTTTATAAAAATATTAAGTCTGTATTCACGATTCATAACCTGCAGTTTCAGGGGCTGTTTCCTGAAAGTGTACTCGGTGATCTGCTGAATCTCGATCACCAGTATTTCACATCCGGAGAGCTTGAATTCTACGGGGCTGTCAGCTTTATGAAAGGGGCCCTTTTAAGTGCGAATGCCCTGACAACAGTCAGCCCAACTTACAAGGAAGAAATTCAGACACCGTTTTTCGGCGAAAAGCTTGATGGCCTGCTGCGCGATCAGTCATTTAAACTGAGCGGTATTTTAAACGGGATAGATACTGACTCCTATCACCCTGAGAAAGATACTTACATTGAAAAGCCGTATTCCTTTGACACGCTTGAAGATAAAAAATTGAATAAAGCTGCGCTCCAAAAAGAGTTCAATCTCCCTGTGTCTGAGCATATACCTGTTGTGGCAATGGTTACAAGACTGACTGAGCAAAAGGGTCTGTCACTTGTCAAACGTGTCATGCATGAGTTATTAAATGAACAGAATATGCAGCTGATTGTGCTTGGCAGCGGTGATCCTGAATTTGAAAGCTACTTTAATTACCTGGCAAGCGCTTATCCAGAAAAAACTGGTGTATATATTGGCTTCAGTGAAGCACTTGCCCATCGGATTTATGCAGGGGCAGACTTTTTCTTAATGCCTTCGCTGTTTGAACCATGCGGATTGAGCCAGCTGATTTCACTTCAGTATGGTACCATTCCGATTGTCCGTGAGACCGGCGGATTAAATGATACAGTCCACTCCTGGCATGAGACAGAACACACTGGTAATGGGTTTACCTTTGGCGCCTATAATGCCCATGACATGAAGCACACAGTCGAGCGTGCTTTGGAACACTTTAACAATGAAGAAGTCTGGCCGATTCTGCAGGAAAATGCGATGTCAGGCGATTACAGCTGGGCGTGTTCTGCAAAAGAATATTACGACCTTTATAAAGGACTTCAAGGGAGGAAATAATGCATGTTCCAAAATAAAAGAGCCTTTAAAGCAGCCTTTTTACAGCGGCTTGAACAATCAAGCGGTTTATCATTTGAACATTCTACCCCACAGCACCAGTACCAGACATTAGGTATGATGGTGCGGGAGTATGTCAGCACAAACTGGATTGCTTCGAATGAAGACTCCCGTAAAGGCGACCATAAGGAAGTCTATTATTTATCAATTGAATTCCTTCTTGGCAGGCTGCTTGTCAGCTCTTTGGTGAACCTCGGAGTTAAAGAATTGGTAGAAGAAGGCCTGACAGACCTCGGCATTAATCTTAGTGAGCTTGAAGAAGCAGAAGCTGACGCCGGTCTTGGTAATGGCGGTTTAGGGCGTCTTGCTGCCTGCTTCCTTGATTCCATGGCTTCTCTCTCGATGGCTGGGCATGGTCACGGAATCCGCTATAAGCATGGCTTATTTGAACAGAAAATCGTCAACGGCTATCAGGTTGAACTTCCTGAGCAATGGCTGCGCAACGGGAACGTCTGGGAAGTAAGAAAGACAGATCTGGCTGTTGAAGTGCCCTACTGGGGAGAAGTGAAATGGACTGAGAAAAACGGCCAGATGATCTTCACACATGAAAAGGCTGAAACAGTACTTGCAGTGCCTTTTGATATGCCTGTTATCGGCTATGATACGGACCGCGTAAATACGCTGCGTCTCTGGGGAGCAGAACCTGCTAAGCACTTCCCTCCTCACAAAGATTATATGCAGTATAAACGTGATACGGAGCAGATCTCTGAATTCCTCTATCCGGATGATATGTCTGATGAGGGTAAAATTCTCAGATTGAAGCAGCAATACTTTCTAGTGCGAGCAAGCCTTGAGAGTATTCTTCGTGACTATAAAGAAGACCATGACGACCTGACAGCACTGCATGAGCACGTTGCGATTCATATTAACGATACCCACCCGGCGCTGGCAATTCCTGAACTGATGCGGGTGCTGATGGATGAAGAAGGTATGGGTTGGGAAGAAGCATGGAGTATTGTAACTGAAACAATTTCCTATACAAACCATACCATTCTGTCTGAAGCATTGGAAAAATGGTCAATCGACCTGTTCAGACCGCTATTCCCTCGTATCTACCTGATTATCGAAGAGATTAACAGAAGGTTTTGTGAAGAACTGTGGGAAGCCTATCCTGGGGATTGGGACCGCATTGAATCAATGGCAGTGATTGCACATGGCTTTGTAAAGATGGCCCACCTTTCAATTGTCGGAAGCCATAGTATTAATGGTGTAGCAAGACTGCACACTGAAATTCTGAAAATGCGTGAGATGAAAAATTTCCATGAGTTTTATCCTGACCGTTTTAACAATAAAACAAATGGGATCACGCACAGAAGATGGCTGCTTCAGGCGAACCCTGAGCTCACAGATGTGATTAACAACGCGATCGGTACAGACTGGGTCAAGGATACCGGCAAGCTGAACGACCTTGTAAAATTTGCAGAAGACACTTCCTTCCAGGATGAAGTCGATAAAATCAAGCATGACAAAAAACGTGTGCTTGCAGACCTGATTCAGGAGAAGAATGGAATAAAAGTCAATCCTGATTCCATTTTTGACGTTCAGATCAAAAGACTTCACGCCTATAAACGTCAGCTGCTGAACATTATGCATGTAATGCATCTGTACAACAAAATGAAGGAAGACAGCTCCTTCAAGCCGCATCCGCAGACGTTTATCTTTGGTGCAAAAGCAGCACCGGGCTATCATTACGCTAAAAAGGTGATTAAGCTGATTCACTCAGTAGCGAACCTTGTGAATTATGACCCTGTTTCTAAGGATTATCTGACAGTTGTTTTCCTAGAGAACTACAGAGTGTCGCTTGCTGAAAAAATTATTCCAGCGACCAATATCAGTGAACAGATCTCTACTGCGAGTAAAGAAGCATCAGGTACCGGAAATATGAAATTCATGATGAACGGTGCGCTTACACTCGGTACGTTAGATGGTGCCAATGTAGAAATCGAAGAACTGACAGGACCTGAGCATATTTTCATTTTCGGACTGACTGCACAAGAGGTTATGAAATATGAAAAGCACGGCGGCTATCATTCTTATGATTATTATCACGGGGATCCAAGAATCAAAAAGATCATTGATCAGCTGACTTCAGGCTTTTTCCCAGATACATTTTATGATTTTGAGATGATTGCAGATTCTCTGCTGATGGAAAATGATCAGTATTTCCTGCTGAAGGATTTTGATGCATATGTGCGTGCACAGCAGCTGGCTTCTGAAGCTTATCAGGACCGAAAGCGCTGGCTGACTTCAAGCATCCACAATATTGCGCGCTCTGGCTACTTCTCAAGTGACCGGACGATCCAGCAGTATGCAGATGAGATTTGGAATTTATAGTATTCAAAAAGAGCCCCGGACTTTTCGAGTCCGGGGCTCTTGCCTGCTTGTGAATCAGTTTAAAATCATATACAGTTGGTTTCAGGTCACATTCCGGGAAACTCGGGTCACATACCGGAAATTTCGGTTCACATCGGATGTGTAAGATAAGATTTCGGATCATAACCCCATTTATTGAGGTCACAAGCCATCATTTTAAGGTCACATCCCTCTCATCATGGGTCACATTTAAATCCCCCCGCCCATCACCTACTGCTCATAAATATGAACAAACGGCTCTGTGTCATCAGGCTCTTTAATAATCAGCGCTTCAGGTCCGTTAATGGATGTGATGCTGACTTCAATATCAAAATACTCCGGGAAGAGGTCAATCAGTCTGCCTGCAATATACTGCGTGAAACCGACGATCTCTGACTTTCCATAGAACTGAATCGGAATATCGATTTTCAAATGCGCCAGCTGGTCTCCTCGATACAGGCCTGTACCAATAACACTGTTAAAGTTAGGGAAGTATGTTTCAATATCCTGCTTAAAGTTAAGGAAAGCTGTCTCATCATTCCTGTAGCTTTCTTTCGCTTCTGCAGACGGGAATAATACATAGTTTTCATTCATTTCATTCCAGCCGCCGAGCTCATTGCTTCCGCTGTCGGCGGTTGCATATCCGAAGAAGTTCCCAGGAATCACAGTGCTCTTAGGCTCCTGTTTGAAGAGCGCTACAGTGATTGGCACTTCAGCAAGCTCTGCTTTTTCAGGATCCTCAGCACCCATTGCTCTAATACGTGACACGACTTCCGCTGCCATTGCCTGGCCTTCCTCCTGGAGTCGGCTTTGAGGAATATTTTCTTCAAATGTTGGACCGTATGGATCACCATCATTGTTATAGTAATAGACAGAATTCATTGCAAGTCCAATCACTATGCCGCCAAGACGAACTTTTGATTCATCTTCAGCAGATTTTACAAAATAATTGTGCTCTAGAATATGAGCCAGATAGATCGGGCTGCGTTCAGCTCTCTCAGCACGCGTGCCCTCTCCATTATCAAGCGGGTTTAATCCGATATTTTCTTCAGGCTCCATCCCGTATTCAGCCAGCTGTTCATCAGTAAACTCACGATTCAGCCAGCTTGAGATTGTATCACTTTCAAGGAACTGTCCTGCCTGAAAGAAGTAATCTTCAGGAGAAAAATTCTGCTGTGCAACACGCATCAGCCCGTTTTCAAATTCCGCAATATCATAGTTTGTATTTAAGTTATTGACGACCATCCCTCTTGATGGAGATGCTTCATATGGCAGTAGTGTCCGGTAATATTCATTAGATATCTGGAAATTAGGGATAATGACCGTCTGCTCTTCACTGTTTTCCGGGGCGTTTTCCTGCACTACTTCATCTTCCTGCTGAAAAGACGGCATACAGCCGCTCATCAGCAGTGCAGTACCCGTCGCAGCGGCTAACCATTTTTTCATGTAACTGCTACACCTCTTGTTTTGTAATTTCTGCTACCAGCTGATCTTCGTCCCAGACTGGTATATTCAAATCCTGTGCTTTTGTCAGTTTCGATCCTGCATCTTCACCTGCGATTAACAGATCTGTCTTTTTACTGACGCTGCCAGTGACTTTTCCACCGAGTAATTCAATTTTCTCTTTCGCATCGCCTCGTGTCAATTGTGCCAATTTACCTGTCAGGACAATTGTTTTGCCTGCAAAAGCTGAATCAATATCTTCTGCCTTTTGCTTAACAGGTCCTGTATAGGTTAGATTGACGCCATTCTCACGCAGTTCTTCGATTAGTTCCAGCACTTCTTCGTTCTCAAAGTATGTGACGATTGCATCGGCCATTTTGTTACCAATTTCATCAATTTGACACAATTCTTCTACTGTTGCTTCTTTTAGTGCATCAACCGTTCTGAAATGCTCTGAGATTGTTCTGGCTGCTTTTGCTCCAACGTGACGAATCCCGAGACCGAACAGCAGCTTTTCCATTGAATTGCCTTTAGATGCTTCAATCGCATTCAGCAGATTGTCAGCTGACTTCTCGCCCATCCGGTCAAGCCCGATCAGCTGATCTTTTGTCAGACGGTAAAGGTCTGCTACATCCTCAATCAGCTCAGTCTGATAAAGCTGGGCGATGACTTTCTCACCGAGTCCATCAATATTCATCGCATTTCTTGATACAAAGTGAGTCAGTCCTTCCTGCAGCTGAGCAGGACATTTCGGATTCAGGCAGCGCAGTGCCACTTCCCCCTCAAGACGTTCAAGTTCACTTTCACATGCCGGACAATGCGTTGGCATGTGAAACTCTTCTTCCTCACCTGTACGCTTGTCAGTAATCACACTGACCACTTCAGGAATAATGTCTCCTGCTTTTTTAATGACGACATGATCTCCAATCCGAATATCCTTTTCACGAATCAGATCTTCGTTATGAAGTGAAGCTCTCTGGACCGTTGTACCGGCAACTTTAACCGGGTCGAGCAGTGCGGTTGGCGTTACTACTCCGGTTCTGCCAATGCTCAGTTCAATGTCACGAAGTACGGTCACAACTTCTTCAGCAGGAAACTTATAAGCAATTGCCCACCTTGGACTTTTAGCGGTAAAGCCAAGCTCTTCCTGATGATCAAGGGAGTCAACTTTTATAACAATACCGTCAATATCATAGGCAAGTTCCGCTCTTTTTTCAGTCCATTCATGAATGTAATCCATTACTTCATCAATAGTGCTGCACATCTTCCGTTCAGGGTTTGTTTTCAGCCCCATCTCATCAAGCAGCTTCATCCCTTCACTTTGCGACCTGACGCCAGTATCCCCCGGGTCACCGATCGCATAAAGAAAAATATCAAGGTTTCTTGATGCTGCAATACGCGGGTCAAGCTGTCTGAGTGATCCTGCAGCTGCGTTTCTAGGATTGGCAAAAAGCGCTTCTTCTTTCTTTTCTCTTTCTTCATTCAGCTTCAGAAAAGAAGATTTCGGCATAAACGCCTCTCCGCGGACTTCGATCGACAGCGGCTTTTTTAATCTGAGTGGAATTGATCTGATCGTCTTCAGGTTCGCTGTGATATCTTCTCCAACTGAACCGTCACCTCTTGTAGCACCCTGGACAAATAATCCGTCTTCATATCTGAGAGACACAGCCAGACCGTCAATTTTCAGCTCACAGCTGTACATCGCACTATCTCCTGCTACCTCTCTTACTTTGCGGTCAAAGTCTTTAAGATCGTCTTCGTTAAAAGCATTGCCAAGGCTCAGCATAGAGGTACGGTGTGTAACTTTTGAAAATTGCTCAAGTACAGCACCGCCTACACGCTGAGTGGGTGAATCGGAAGTGGCGTACTCAGGGTGCTCTGCTTCTATCTCTTTAAGTTCATTTAATAACTGATCATATTCAGCATCAGGAACTGACGGCTTGTCCAGTACGTGGTATTCATAATTGTACTGATTCAATCGCTCATGCAGCTCCTGTACTCTTTTTTCAGTAGTCTGACTCACAGGCTCAACTCCTTATGTCACTTTATTAACAGGTGCAAATTTCGCCAGCAGACGTTTCACGCCGGTCGGGCTTGGAAATGCAATATCAAGTTCCATTGAATCGCCTTCCCCTTTGACGCTTACAACGGTACCGGTGCCCCATTTCCCGTGCTGTGCTTTATCTCCTACGCTCCAGCCATGATCGCTGCCACCTGTATTACGCGGAGCAGGTCGTCTGACAGGCGCCTTGCGCGGTTGTGCTTTAGACGGGGACCCAAAGCTTCTGCTTCCTGAAGAAGTTTCTTTTTTCATTGGTTCTTCAAGCAGTTCAGCCGGAATTTCAGCGATAAACCTTGAGACCGGGTTCATGTTTGTACGTCCGAATAGCGTTCTCATCTGAGCATTTGTAATATACAATTCTTCTTCTGCACGTGTAATACCTACGTAAGCAAGGCGCCTTTCCTCTTCCATCTCAGCCTCTTCCATTAGTGAGCGGCTGTGCGGGAATACGCCTTCTTCAAGCCCCATCAGAAATACAACAGGGAACTCAAGGCCTTTTGCAGAGTGCAAAGTCATTAATGTGACTGCATCTGCCGGGGCATCATCCTTATCAAGCTGGTCAATATCTGCAACGAGTGCAAGGTCTGTCAGGAATGCGATCAGACTCTTGTCGTCGCTTGCCTTTTCAAATTCTTTAGTGACTGAAAGGAATTCATCAATGTTTTCAAGCCTGCTCTGTGCTTCGATTGTTTTTTCAGCCTGAAGCGCTTCGCGGTAGCCCGACTTTTCAAGAATATCCTCGACAAGCTCAGTCACTGATAAATATTCCTGCATTTGTGTAAAGTTTTTAATAAACTCACGGAACTCAAGTACTGTTTTCGCCGCTTTACCGCTTAAACCAATAAAATCTGCAAGCTCCAGTGCGTTATACATCGACATTTCATTATCACGTGCGTAGTTTGCAATTTTATCAAGCGACGTTGTACCGACACCGCGTTTTGGTACGTTAATAATTCTGATCAGACTGATATCATCATCCGGATTGGCGACAAGTCTAAGGTAAGCCAGAATGTCTTTAATTTCTTTTCTGTCATAGAACTTCGTCCCGCCGACAATCGTGTACTCAATATTAGACTTCATGAGTACTTCCTCCATGACACGGGATTGCGCGTTGGTTCTGTACAGAATTGCAAAGTCAGATGGCTTTCTTACACCTGAGCGGACGAGCTCATTGATTTTACCTGCAACGAATTGTCCTTCTCCCTGCTCACTGTCTGCCCGCACATATGTGATCTTCTGACCACCTTTATTATCAGTCCAGAGATTCTTCGCTTTACGGTTCGGGTTGTTTTTAATGACCGCATTCGCGGCATCCAGGATCTTTTCAGTTGAACGGTAGTTCTGCTCAAGCAGGATCACGTTCGCATTCGGATAGTCTTTTTCAAACGACAGGATATTTGTAATATCCGCGCCTCTCCAGCGGTAAATCGACTGATCAGAATCACCGACTACGCAAAGGTTTTTAAAGCGGGAAGCGAGCTGCTTCACAAGCATATACTGCGCTCTGTTTGTATCCTGATACTCATCCACGTGGATGTACTGGAATTTACGCTGATAATTTTCAAGCACTTCAGGCACACGTTCAAATAGATGAATCGTCTGCATGATCAAATCATCGAAATCAAGCGCTGAGTTCTTACGCAGCCTTTTCTGATATTCTGTAAAAACTTCACTGATCGTCTGATCGTAATAACTGCCTGCGTCTTTTGCAAACTGTTCAGGCGTTGTCAGCTCATTTTTTGCTGAGCTGATCGCAGCAAGAATACCGCGCGGATCGAACTTTTTAGGATCCAGGTTTTTATCTTTTAAAATACGTTTAATCACTGACTGCTGATCCGTAGAATCAAGAATCGTAAAATTACGGTTGAAGCCAATTCTGTCAATGTCTCTTCTTAAAATCCTCACACACATGGAGTGAAATGTTGAAATCCACACATCTTCAGCCGCTCCGCCAAGAATGCTTCCTACACGGTCTTTCATTTCACGCGCAGCTTTGTTCGTAAAGGTAATCGCCAGAATGTTGTAAGGCGCTACACCTTTTTCAATCATTAAATACGCGATCCGGTGTGTCAGTACTCTAGTCTTCCCTGAACCCGCACCTGCCATAATCAGCAGCGGGCCATCAGTTGCTTTAATTGCTTTTGCCTGCTCAGGGTTCATCCCGTTTAGCAGACGATCTGTTAAAAATTGCATCGTCGCACCACCTCGAACGTTTGTTCTTATTATAGCCCGGACTTTTGTTTCCAGACAACTTTAATTTAAGCTTCCTTTAAGATGGCTGATGATTGCAGCTCCAGGGGGACGCTTTCCGCAGGGCGTGCGGTGAGCCTCCTTACGCTGCAATCATCAGCTGTGCAGAAACAGCAACTATCTTTAATAAAGGACTATTTCAATACTGTTTTCAATGCTTCTTTTAAATCGCTGTAAATGATATCACCGACTACGATGACGCCAGCGTGAGCGGCCATTTCTCTAGCCTGTTTTTCGCTCTTGATGCCGCCGCCATAGAAAAGAACTGTATTCTCCAGTTCCCCGCTAACTCTTTTCACAAGCGTCGGATCTCCGTAAGTTCCACTGTATTCCATATAAAAGATCGGAAGTGAAAATAAGTGCTCTGCCATACGTGCATAAGCGATTACTTCATCATCATTGATTGTTGCGTCTGCTCCTGTCAGTGCTGCTGCTTTGCATTCCGGATTTAAAATGCAGTAGCCTTCTGCAAGAATCTCTTCCCAGTTCATCAGATCACCATGTTCTTTCACTGCTGCGTGGTGAAGGCCTTTGAACCATTTCGGATCCTCTGTATTTAAAACGGTTGGTATAAAGTACAGGTCATAGCCAGGCGTAATCGCTTCAAGAGCCGATACTTCAAGTACACATGGAACTGTATATCTGCGCACGCGCGCCATCAGATCAAGCACGTTTTCAAGTGTGACGCCATCAGAGCCGCCAACCATGACTGCATCTGTGCCGGATTCACAAATCTGTTCTAGTGCTTCGTCTGTAATTTCTTTATTAGGGTCCAGTTTAAAGACGTGCTTCCACTCCCGGACATCGTACATGCCAAATCCTCCATTCGAACACTCATTATCCGTACTATTATAGCACCGAAAAAGTGACTCTAAAAGAGATGAGGGAATGAAGTTAGAAAGTGTTTAAAAAAACAAGATGAGACGAATGTTGTCTCATTTTGTTACTCGTTCCGCTGCGCTTATATTTCATGAAAATAATATGTAACTTACACCAGTCCCTTTCTTATTCATATATTTAATATTTTTGATCATATGAGTAAAACAATTAAGAGGGCAGGACACAATGTCCTCCCCTCTCAAATATTACTCTTTATCTTCCCCGCTCTCATCGCTCTGATGAACGCGTTCAAGAACCATTGCGTAAGTGTCATTGCCGTAGTTCAGGCAGCGTTTTACGCGGGAAATGGTTGCGGTGCTTGCACCGGTTTGTGTTTCAATTTTATGATAGGTATTCCCTTCGCGCAGCATCCGTGCTACTTCAAGGCGCTGAGCAAGAGATTGTATTTCATTAATTGTGCACAAGTCATCAAAGAATCGGTAGGCTTCGTCTTTGTCTTTGAGTGAAAGAACGGCTTCGCATAGCTGGTCCAGTTCCTTTCCTCTTAACTTATCGATTTGCATCAGACAGATACAGCTCCTTTTAAAAGTATTGCAAGAGCAAACGTGTGCTCAGCTAAAAATAGGACTCTTTTACATTTTAACGCATTATCGTTGGAAAGAGTACCGTTTTCTTTTTCACATCATAGATTCCGCGCTGTGTCACTCTTAGATAAGGTAAGTGAGTAGAGCACAGAAACAGCAGCGTATAAACCGGATCATCAAAGGCATATCCACACTCTCTCAGCACACTGCGCAGTTTCTTTTCTTCTTTCATTAACACTTCCATCGGCTGGTCAGACATGACTCCGCCAAGCGGCAGGGCAATTTCGTGCAGGCACGCTCCCTGATCAACCAGTACAATCCCCCCGCCCATTTCCTTCATTCTTTTAAAGGCAGCTAGGAGGTCCTTTTTACTCTTACCAATCAGCAAAATATCTCCCGTACTTGAAAATGAAGAAGCAAGACCACCAAGATTACTGGCAAACCCTTTAATCAGCGTACAGATTTTCCATTCCCCGTAGCGGTCCACAAGCATTAAAAAGCTCTCATCATTATCACGCGGAAGCTCATTTACACTGGCATCAATGGAAACTGAATATGGCTTTGTGATCACATTATTCACCATATCAATCCCGCACGGCATAGAGAATTGCAGATCATCTGCTTCAAGTTCCCAGTCAATGTTCAGCGGATTAATCTCAGACCAATCGGGTGTAAATGCCGGCTCCTGCTCTGAGCCGTCTCTTACAATCCATTTACCTTTCGACATAACTGATTCAGGCACAGGATTTAATGGGTCATTTAATATATTCAAAGTAGCGAGTCGTCCAGTTGCAACCATCCCCTGCATATAATCCAGACGATAGTATTTTGCAACGGCAAAGGACGCCATATGATAAGCCTCAATCGGGTCTACACCCTCATCAATTGCGATTTTAATCAGCTGATCCATGACACCGCTTTCATAAAATGATGGACTTGATCCGTCAGACGTCATCATCAGTGAATCGAATGAATGAAGATTGCGTTCCTTCAACTCTCGGATCAGCTTTGGAAGATCCGGTCTGATCGAAGAATGTCTGAGCGTTACGGCAAGTCCCTGTTCAAGCCGCTTCCATACGTCGTCACCGGACATTGACTCATGGTCTCCTGTTACGCCAAGGAGCGACATTTTCGCAATTGTTTTTTCTGATGCGCCAGGCAGATGCCCTTCTACTCGTTTATAGCGGAGTCTTGCTTCTTGCACCCAGCTGAGCAGCAGGTCATCACCTTCTGCAAGCTTCGGCCATGAGGTCAATTCACCAGCCAGCAGTACACTCGGATCATCAAGCCATGACAGGACCTCTCCATTTGTAAACACATCTTCTTCCTCGCGCAGTTCTGTCTGGGAGTCCAGCCTGCTCCACCAATAATAAGTAAGCGGAGAATTTTTGAATTGCTGCATAAAAGGAAGCGCTTTCTTTTTATCACATAATAAAAGGAGCATTAGATTATCCTGAATAAATGTAGTCGTTCCGCGCTTGGCAGCATAGTCACCAAAACTGTGCGGATTATAGAGCTGAAAAGGATGAACATGCGGCTCAATATAGCCTGGCACAATCCATTTATCCTCAAGATAAAGCACTTCAGTTCCCTCGAGATTTTCAGGCATTTCGCTCCCTGTATAAATAATTCTATCCTGATAGATCCATATATTACCTTTAACCCACTGATGCAGGGTTGAATTTAAATAGTTAGTATCTGCAAGTACAAGATCCGGTGATTTCGTTCCTTCCAAAATGGAAGTATGGTCTCTTAAATGACTGATCTTCCACGGGAATCTTTGTCCCACTCTCATCACTCCAATAGTTCCTCTAAAAGTTTCATTAAGCTTACCATATTTTACGCGTCACCGCACAAAAGAAATGTGACTTTTTCATAAAATTGTGCATAAATGAACATTATCTTAACAAAATACATTTTTTCCTAATAATATTGCTCTTATTATATTTTATGCCGATTAAGCAAAATAAATATTTCTTAAACGTTATAGGAACTATATGTTATATGTATAATTTAGACACCTGGAATGAATACTCAGAAAAATGTTTTTCCCCAAGTTAGTTATTAGTGGTCTTTTTTTATTAGTATGATATTATTTATATAACAATATTTAAGCAAAGAGAGTGATTGTTATGATCGGAGACCGCGTAAAAGCTTTAAGAAAAGAGAAGAAAATGTCGCTGACTGAACTTGCGGATCAGGCAGGCGTTGCTAAATCATATATCAGCTCTCTGGAGAGAAATCTTCAAAAGAACCCATCTATTCAGTTTCTGGAAAAAATCGCACCTGTACTTGGTGTGACGGTCAACTCTCTGCTCGACCCCGATAGTGACGAAAATAATGTAGACAGCGAATGGGTAAATCTGGCGAAAACAGCGATGGAATCAGGTATTTCAAAAGAGCAATTTAAAGAGTTTATTGAATTTAACAAATGGCGGATCAACCAAAAATAGCCTGTGCAGCATCATTGCTTTGCACAGGCTATTTTATGGACTAACGTATGTCTTACCCAACAACTAAATCATTCCTCCTCCAATTGGCAGAACCTGCTCCTTCCAGGAAATCTCTAATATCCTCCACCGGAATTCCTGCTTGTACAGCTTCCTCAATCAGTGCCATCCATTCAACATCCACTTCGTTTTTACGACCCATTACATTCCCCTCCTAAAATACTTTCTACAGTACTTCAGGCGGCTCAGCCGTCTTAGCTCCCCTATCTCTTTATTGGCCTTAGACCCGTAAGCTTTGCGTCCCACCCTTTCAGATGGTTTGCCTTTTTCTGTTCTCTCAAAACGATTTCGGCAACTGGGATCATCATAGGGCTTAAAGGTTAAATCGTAGGTATAATTTCTGTTATGAACTTATATTATCACTCACCCCTATGCAAATAAATAGTCCTATTTACCTAAATTTTCTGACTTTTTCTACATTAAATTTATGTTACAATATTACATTTGTATTATTTTGAAGAATGCTGGTACGCAGATTGACGGATGTGCTGATTTAGTTCGTAATAAGAGATTGCTCTAAGAGGCGGATATGTAGTGAGATCTTCACCGCACACCGGACAAATCCACGTTTCTCTAGTGCCGCTGCTATAAGATGAACGCATGCATTTAGGACATTCTTTTCGTACCATTTTATCACCTCTGTTCTTTATAGAGAATGTTCGTATTCTCATTATATGACAGAATGAGTGAATCACAATACGTAAAATTGCTCCTGTAAGGTACAAAAAGAATGTTTTACTCCTAAATACTTTCATTTACACCGTTTTATATAATTTTACGGAAAAATCTAACTTCTTTTTAATGCTTTACTGCCAATGTCTTTCCGGTAAAAGAAGTGTTCAGTGTTAATCTGCTGTAATGCATGATATACATGATTTCTTGCTTCTTCTACAGATGATCCCTTACCTGCTGCAAGCAGGACTCTTCCCCCATTTGCTACAATTTCTGTATTCTTTGTTTTAGTCCCTGCATGATAGAAAAATGCCTCTGCCTCCAATACAGATTCAACAGAATGACCCTTTTCATATGAGCCCGGATATCCTTCTGAGGCCAGAACTACCCCAACTACTGTATCTTTGCTCCATTTTACCTCAGCTGTTTTTCCTTCCAGAAGGTTCAGCAGCAGCTGGGCGAGATCAGACTCCATCCGGTGCAGGACTACCTGTGTCTCAGGATCACCAAAGCGCGCATTGAATTCGATTACTTTAGGACCCTCCTGAGTAAGAATCAACCCCGCATACAATACCCCTGTAAAAGGAGCCCCTTCTTTTATCATTGCTTGGACGACAGGTTTAATAATTTCGTCCATCGCCTGTTCCTCAGTTGATGACGGCAGATGTGCAACCGGGGAGTAGGCACCCATTCCACCAGTGTTTGGCCCCTGATCATTGTCATACGCCCTCTTGTGGTCCTGAGCAAGCGCAAGCGGAATAATAGCTTCACCGTTCACAAGACACATAAACGAGAATTCCTCGCCATCCAGAAAGTCTTCCACCACAATTTTTGCAGAAGACGCACCAAACCGATTGTGTTCGAGCATATCCTCTGCAGCTTCGAGCGCTTCTGCTTCTGTCGTTGCCACTACAACTCCTTTACCAGCTGCAAGTCCGTCTGCCTTAATCACAATTGGAGCCCCTTTTTTCTTTATGTATGCTGACGCCTCCTGAAAGCTTGTGAACGTTTCATATCCTGCTGTTGGAATACTGTACTTTTTCATCAGCTCTTTTGCGAATGCTTTACTGCCCTCGATTGCAGAGGCTTTTTGAGTTGGACCAAAAACTTTTAGTCCCTCTGCTAAAAATAAATCTGTCAGCCCTTCAGCAAGCGGCTGCTCCGGCCCGATCACAGTAAGTGCAATATCATTACTTTTTGCAAAAGCAACCAGTTCCTGCTGATCGGTTTCTTTTATATCCACACATTCAGCATGCGCTGCGATTCCTGCATTTCCGGGTGCACAATACACTTTTTCTACTGATGCATCCAGATAAAATTTATAGCAAAGCGCATGCTCGCGTCCTCCGCTTCCAACTACAAGTACATTCATGTGTATTCCTCCAGTATTCTTCAATTTATTAAATGATAAAAATTATGTTAAAGATGATTGTTTTTTCACAGCTTATGATTGTAGCAGAAGGGCGCGACTCCTGTGGCAGGAAGGGACAGGTGAGACAGAGCATGGCGCAGCCTGCTGGCTCACCGCCCGGCCGCGGAAAGCGTCCCCCTCTCGCTGCAATCATCAGCCAAACTATAAAGTGATATTCAAAAAGAGCCGGCCTCAAAAGAAGCCGGCTAAAAATATTCTGTAAGCGGCTTTGACATGGACCTCTTACGCAAATAGAAAAGTTTCACTCATACTAATTAATGCTTAAAATGACGTACGCCTGTCATGACCATGGCAATGCCATACTCATCGGCTTTCTTAATTGAGTCCTCATCCTTAATCGAGCCACCCGTCTGAATGATCGCAGTAATACCAGCTTTAGCAGCCGCTTCAACTGTATCATCCATCGGGAAGAAAGCGTCAGAAGCAAGTGCAGCTCCATGGGCACGGTCACCTGCCTGTTCAAGCGCAATCTTAGCTGCGCCGACACGGTTCATCTGACCTGCACCAATTCCAAGTGTCATATGCTGTTCTGCAACAACGATCGCATTCGACTTAACGTGCTTCACCACCTTCCAGGCAGTTTTCATTGCTGTCCACTCTTCTTCAGATGGTTCACGTTTTGTCACAACTTTCAGATCAGCATCTTCAAGTGTGTAACGGTCCTGATCTTGAACAAGCAGACCACCCTCTACTGACGTGTAAATATATTCATGCTTTAAGTGGCGGTCAAAAGGAACCGTCAGCAGTCGGATATTTTTCTTTTTCGTCAGAATCTCAAGTGCATCTTCTGAAAAAGCAGGTGCAATGACGATCTCAAGGAAAATATCAGCCAGTTTTTCAGCCGTTTCCTTATTTACACCACGGTTAAATGCAACAATCCCGCCAAAGATTGATGTGGAATCCGCTTCAAATGCTCTCTGGAAGGCTTCCTGAGGGCTCTCACCTGTACCTACTCCACACGGATTCATGTGCTTAACAGCTACAGCTGCTGCCTGATCAAAATCCTTTACGATCTGAAGGGCTGCATCTGCATCCTTAATATTGTTATAGGATAGCTCTTTACCGTGGTGCTGACGTGCATGAGCAATTGAAAATTCAGAACCAAGCGGATTGCGGTAGAATGCTGCTTTCTGGTGCGGGTTCTCACCGTAGCGCAGATCCTGCTTACGCTCATACGTAACGGTAATTCTTTCAGGATTTTCTTCGCCTGATTCTTCCGTTAAGTACTGTGCGATATAAGCATCATACGCTGCAGTGTGACGAAATACTTTTGCCGCAAGACGCTTCTTAAACTCAGGTGAAACGCCGTCTGCTTTTAATTCTTCGATTACTTTCTCGTAATCTTCTGAATCAACAACAACTGTTAAGTATGCGTGGTTTTTAGCAGCAGCACGCAGCATCGTTGGTCCGCCGATATCAATGTTTTCAACCGCATCTTCAAATGATACATTCGGCTTTGCGATTGTCTGCTGGAACGGGTATAGATTGACACATACAAGATCAATCGCTTCAATCCCCTGCTCCTGAAGCTGGCGCTGGTGATCCGGCTGATCCTGCTTGGCAAGCAGTCCTCCGTGAATTGATGGATGAAGTGTTTTTACGCGCCCTTCCAAAATTTCAGGAAAGCCGGTTACTTCATCCACACCTTTTACTTCAACTCCATTATCAGCAAGCAATGTTTTGGTTCCGCCTGTTGAAAGGATTTCATAGCCGAGAGCCTGCAGCTGTTCTGCAAATTCTACGATGCCTGCTTTTTCAGATACACTGATTAACGCACGTTTAGTCATTTTGTTTCCTCCAATGCTTCAGCAAATAGCTGGTTAAGTGTTTCAGGGTAAAGTCGGTGTTCAATGCCGTGAATCACCTTTTCAATCTCTTCTCTTTCCCAACCGTCAGGAATTTTAAATGGTTCCTGTACAATGACAGGACCTGTATCCATTCCCTCATCCACATAATGAATCGTTACGCCTGTTACCTTCATGCCGCTGTCGATCGCCTGTCCGAGTGCATCTTTACCAGGGAAAGCCGGAAGCAATGAAGGGTGAACGTTCACAATACGTTTTGGATAGGCCTGAAGAAGGACCGGTCCGATGAGTCTCATATACCCTGCTAATACCAGCCATTCTACTTCTTTTTCATGAAGCATTTCAAGGATTGCTGTTTCATATTCAGCTTTTGACGGAAAGTCTTTTGGATTCAGTGCACAAACGTCAATCCCAAGTGACTCTGCACGATTAACTGCAAACGCGCCAGGCTTATCTGTTACTAGTAGTACAAGTGAAGCTTTCAATCTGCCGTCACGCACGGCTTGTGCAATTGCTTCAAAGTTACTTCCGCTTCCTGATGCAAATACAGCAAATTTAACCTCACTCATAGACTGTTACCTTCTTTCCGCTTTCTGCTGTCACACGGCCAATCTCATAACTTTCTTCTCCTGAATCAGCGAGCTTTCTCTGGACCGCAGCTGCGTAATCAGGTCTGACTGCAAATACAAATCCGATTCCCATATTAAATACGCTGAACATTTCCTCGTCTGAGAAATCTCCTGCTTTTTGAATCAAATCAAATACCGGAAGCACAGGCCAGCTATTATTCATCACTTCAATCGATGTACCCTCAGGCAGCATACGCGGAAGGTTTTCATAGAAACCGCCTCCGGTGATATGCGCCATACCAGTAATTTCACCAGCTTCAAGTGCTGTTTTCACAGCTTTTGGATACAGACGGGTCGGTGTTAAAAGCACTTCACCAAGCGTTGATTCAAAACCAGCCGGGCGATCAGTCAGCTTTAGCTGCTGCTGTTCAAGAAGTACTTTACGGACCAGTGAAAAGCCGTTACTGTGGATCCCGCTCGACGGCAGTCCAATTAAAACATCCCCGGGCCTGATTGCTTCACCTGTAATAATGTTGCTCTTTTCAGCTGCCCCTACTGCAAACCCCGCCATATCATATTCATCTTCTTCATACATACCCGGCATCTCAGCTGTTTCGCCGCCAATTAATGCACAGCCTGAATCAACGCATGCATCTGCAATGCCTTTTACCAGCTGTTCGATTTTTTCAGGTTCAGCTTTACCAACTGCCAGATAATCAAGGAAATACAGCGGCTCTGCACCCTGTGCGGCAATATCATTTACGCACATGGCTACACAGTCGATGCCGATTGTGTCGTGCTTATCCATGGCAAACGCCAGCTTCAGCTTTGTACCGACGCCATCCGTTCCTGAGATCAGTACTGGTTCTTTGTAGTTCAGTGCTGACAGGTCGAACATGCCGCCAAATCCGCCGAATGCGCCCATGATACCTGCGCGTTCTGTACGCTTGACGTGTTTTTTCATCCGTTCTACTGCTTCGTATCCTGCTTCGATGTTAACTCCGGCCTGTTTGTAGGCATCAGACATGAATGTTCCTCCTTGAATACGCTGTTGGACTTAATAACTTGGCGTACGATTTTCGTTCCAGGCGGACGCTTTCCGCGCGGCCGGCGGTGAGCCTCCTCGTCGCTGCGCGCCTGCGGGGTCTCACCTGTCCGGCTTCTCGCGCTGGAGTCGCCGCCTTCCACTACGATCTACGCTGTGGATCTTAAGAAAACTTCTCCATAAACTCATTGCATTCTATCGTTTATCATATAAATTTCATTTGTATTAATGCGCTAGTTCTTTTTCATAAGGATGAAGTGTATCCGGGTAGATTTCGGTTGGGTACTTTCCTGTGAAGCATGCCAGACAGTGTCCGCGGTTTTCACCTTCATCTTCTCGTCCAACTGCTTTTACAAGGCCTTCTACACTCAGAAATGATAGTGTGTCAGCACCAATCTGCTGGCGGATTTCTTCGACTGAATGTTTAGAAGCGATCAGTTCTTCATGGCTGCTTGTATCAATTCCATAAAAACACGGATTTTTGATCGGCGGTGAACTGATGACGACGTGTACTTCTGTCGCTCCTGCTTCTTTTAACATTTTCACGATCCGGCGGCTTGTTGTCCCGCGGACGATTGAATCATCTACCATGACAACCCGCTTGCCTTCTACTACACCACGTACTGGTGACAGCTTCATTTTCACGCCCTGCTCACGAAGTTCCTGTGATGGCTGGATAAATGTCCGACCGATATAACGATTTTTGATTAGTCCCATTTCATAAGGAATCGATGCTTCCTCAGCGTAGCCGATTGCTGCTGAGATACTTGAATCCGGAACACCTGTCACAACATCTGCTTCAATCGGGAATTCCTGCGCAAGCTGTTTGCCGAGACGTTTTCTTGCTGAATGAATATTAATACCGTCAATGTCACTGTCAGGTCTTGAGAAATAAATGTATTCCATTGAACAGATTGCGCGGTTTGTCGCATATGAAAAACGTTCTGAACGGATGCCTTCATCATTAATGATTAAAAGCTCCCCAGGTTCTACTGAACGGATCACTTCTGCTCCGATAATGTCAAATGCACATGTTTCAGACGCTACTGCATAGCCGTCACCGACTTTAGCAAGCGTCAGCGGTCTTAAACCATGCGGATCAAGAGCCACCATTAATTCAGTTTCAGTCATAATGACAAACGCATAAGCACCTTTTAACATGGTCAGTGCATTTTTCACACGCTCTTCAAGTGATGCATATCCGCTTCTTTTAATCAGATGGGCAAGTACTTCAGTATCTGATGTTGTCTGAAGAATGCTTCCTTGGCGCTCGAGCTGATGCTTTAACTGGTTAGCGTTAACCAGGTTCCCGTTATGAGCAAGTGTTAGTGTGCCGCTTTGTGAGCGGAAGACGAGCGGCTGAACGTTTTCATATCCGCCGCCTCCAGCCGTTGCATAGCGGACGTGGCCGATTGCACCGTGTCCTTTCAGTTCTGAAAGCATTTCCTGGGTAAATACTTCAGTTACGAGCCCTTCACCTTTGGAAAAAGACAAGTTCTCTCCGTCAGTCGCAGCGATACCTGCTCCTTCCTGACCACGGTGCTGTAAGCTCTGAAGTGCGTAATACGTCATCTGTGCAGCCTGTTCATGGCCCCAGACGCCGAATACGCCACATTCTTCATTTAATCCTTTTAATTCAGCAAGCATGGGATTGCTCCTCTCCAGCTCTCTTCAAATTTTTCAACTGGCTGGTCGATAACGGCTGCTCCATTATGCACAACTTTTAACACAGGCTGTGCTGTCACTTCACCGATTTTCTTTGCGCCTGTTAGCGCCTCAAAAGCCTGCTGATTTTCAGGTTTCACGCTGATTAAGAATCTTGACTGTGTCTCACTGAAAAGTTCAGTTACTGCAGATCCTTCTGTCTCAGCTGTCACACCAAGGCCTGAGCCAAATGCTGATTCAGCAAGCGCTACAGCGAGTCCGCCTTCAGCAAGGTCATGCGCTGATTGGACGAGCCCCTGCTTAATCGCTGCTAATACCTTTTCCTGACGATCAAGCTCTGTTGCAAGGTCAAGCTCAGGTGCCTTACCTGAAATCTCTCCTGCAGTCAGCTTTTGAAGCTCACTGCCGCCAAATTCGGTTTTCGTTTCACCAACCAGATAGACAGCATCTCCTGCCTGCTTAAAGCTTTGTGTTGTAATATGTTCAAGGTTTTCAATCAGTCCGACCATACCGACAACCGGTGTCGGGTAGACTGCTGTACCGTTCGTTTCGTTATATAGAGATACGTTTCCGCCAATAACCGGTGCATTCAGCACGCGGCAAGCTTCACTCATACCATCTACAGATTTTTCCATCTGCCAGAAGATCTCCGGCTTATCCGGGCTGCCAAAGTTCAGGCAGTCTGTAATTGCCAGCGGGCGTCCACCTGAGCAGACGATATTGCGTGCAGCTTCAGCAACAGCGATCTTCCCGCCCGTTTCAGGGTCAAGATATAAATAGCGTGAATTACAGTCTGTCGTCATTGCAAGCGCCTTTTCAGTGCCGCGGATACGAAGGACTGCTGCATCCGATCCAGGCGTTACAACTGTGTTTGTGCGCACCTGATAGTCATACTGATCATAGACCCACTCTTTACTTGCAATCGTAGGCTGCTTTAAAAGTGCATGCAGTGTTTCTTCAACATTTTCAACTTCAGGCTCTGCATTTTCAATCGCCTGGAATTCACGATAGTAAGCAGGCTCTTTAGAAGGCTTATGGTACACCGGTGCATCTTCAGCAAGCGCATCAACCGGCACATCTGCTACGACATTTCCTGCATGAACAAGACGAAGACGCTTATCATCTGTTACCGTTCCGACTGCTACTGCATCAAGATCGTATTTATGGAACAGTTCCTGAATTTCTGCTTCACGTCCCTTTTCTATGACGATCAGCATACGCTCCTGTGATTCTGAGAGCATCATTTCATAAGCTGACATACCTGTTTCACGCTGAGGGACAAGGTCAAGGTTCATCTCGATACCTGAACCGGCTTTACTTGCCATTTCAGCTGATGAACTCGTCAGGCCTGCTGCACCCATATCCTGAATACCGATCAGTGCATCGTTTTTGATCAGTTCAAGGCATGCTTCAAGCAGAAGCTTTTCCATAAATGGATCCCCTACCTGTACTGCAGGACGCTTCTCATCTGAATCCTCTGTTAATTCCTCAGATGCAAACGTCGCACCGTGAATCCCGTCGCGGCCTGTCTTAGCACCAACATACATCACAGTATTGCCGACACCTTTTGCCTGACCTTTCTGGATTTCATCGTGATCGATCAGTCCAACACACATTGCATTCACGAGCGGGTTGCCGTCATAAGATTTGTCAAACTGTACTTCGCCTCCGACTGTCGGAATACCAATACAGTTACCGTAGCCTGCAATCCCTGCTACTACCTGCTCAAATAAGTACCGAACACGAGGAGAATCCAGTTCTCCAAAGCGTAGGGAATTGAGTATCGCAATGGGTCTAGCTCCCATTGAAAATACGTCACGTATAATGCCGCCAACGCCTGTTGCCGCACCCTGGTAAGGTTCGATGGCAGATGGGTGATTATGACTCTCGATTTTGAATGCCACTGCCTGGCCGTCTCCAATATCAACAATCCCAGCTCCTTCTCCCGGTCCCTGAAGTACCTGCTCACCTGTCACAGGGAATTTCTTCAAAAGAGGCTTAGAATTTTTATAGCTGCAGTGCTCTGACCACATAACTGAAAATAATCCAAGCTCTGTATAGTTAGGCAATCTGCCAAGGATACCCTCTACAAGGCTGAATTCTTCATCAGTCAGCCCCATTTCACGATAGATTTTCTCATCCTTAATTTGCTGCTGTGCCGGTTCAAGCATTAACGACATGAGAGTCCCTCCAGTGTTTTACGATTGATTGAAACAATTTAAGTCCATTTGCACTACCCAGCAGCTCGTCCACTGCACGTTCAGGGTGAGGCATCATACCAAGAACATTTCCTTTTTCATTCGTGATGCCCGCAATGGAAAGCAGACTGCCATTCGGGTTATCAGCATAGCGGAAAGCGATCTGTCCGTTTGCTTCAAGCTGCTTTAATGTCTCAGCATCACAGAAATAATTTCCTTCACCGTGCGCGACTGGTACTGTAATGCGCTCCTGCGACTGATAGGCTTGTGTAAACATGGTTTCATTATTGACAACTTCAAGTTCGACAGGACGGCAGATAAACTTCAGTCCCTGATTACGAAGCATCGCACCAGGCAGCAGACCTGCTTCAAGCAGAATCTGAAATCCGTTACATACGCCAAGGACAGGCTTACCTTCTTCAGCTGCCTTCACGACTTCACTCATCACATTTGAAAAGCGTGCGATCGATCCTGAACGAAGATAATCTCCATAAGAGAATCCGCCAGGCAGTAACACACCGTCAAACTGACTTAAGTCAGCCTCATCATGCCAGACATATTCTACTTCTTCACCAAGCTCATCCTTTACTGCATGGTACATGTCAATGTCACAGTTTGACCCCGGAAATACGATGACCGCAAACTTCATTGTGTAACGGCCTCCTCCACTTCAAACTCATAGTTCTCAATAACTGTATTTGCGAGCAGCTTCTCGCACATTTCTTTCACTGACTCTTCAATCGGACGGTCAGACGGTTCGATTAACAGCTCAAGGTATTTTCCGATTCGTACATCCTGCACTTCGCTGTAATTCATTGCATGAAGTGAATTCTTTACTGCTGTTCCCTGCGGATCAAGTACACTCTCTCTTAACGTTACATGAACTTTAACTTTTATCATGATTTGACGCCTCCCAGTCGGTTTAATACCTTTTCATAAGCTTCTGTCAGACTTCCAAGATTCCGTCTGAACACATCTTTATCCATCTTCTCACCCGTTTTACTATCCCACAGTCTGCACGTATCAGGTGAAATCTCATCTGCAAGCAGCACCTGTCCGTTTTCATCACGGCCAAATTCAAGCTTGAAATCAATCAGATCAAGACCGATTTCTTTGAAAAATGCAGTCATGACTTCATTTACCTGAAGTCCTTTTTCTTTTAATAGTGTCAGCTCTTCAGCTGAAGCAAGTCCAAGCACTTCAATGTGATCTTCATTAATGAGCGGATCACCGAGATCATCGTCTTTGTAATACCACTCCACAATCGTTTTCGGGAGCTTAGTTCCCTCATCCAGCCCAATCCGCTTCGCAAGCGTTCCTGCTACTGTACTTCTGACAACCACTTCAATTGGAATGATTTCAACTGCCTTCACCAGCTGTTCGTGATCAGAGATCTTTTTAATAAAGTGAGACTCAATGCCTTCAGCCTTCAGCTTTTCGAAAAGCAGGCTGGTGATCAGGTTATTCAGTACGCCTTTACCGGCAATCGTTTCTTTCTTTTCACCGTTGAACGCAGTAGCTGAGTCTTTGTATTCAATCCATAGAACGTCTTTTTGATCTGTCTGATAGAGTCGCTTTGCTTTACCTTCATAGAGAAGCTGTTCTTTTTTCAAGTGGATTTCATCCTTTCGAATGTCGGAATATTGGGATTATTTATTGTGTAAACCGCTGATGATGTGTTGCAGCGGTTTGGTTTTTTACTTTATTTAGGCGACTCATTGGGGACGGAGTTGAGTGGTTCATTTTTAGAATGATTCTAAAAGTGGAACAGTTAACTCCGTCCCGGCTGTGCCGCTCTCATTTCTTAAATCAAGCCAATACGCTTAAATACCGTATCCACATGCTGCAGGTGGTAAGTATAATCAAAGCAGTCTTCAATTTCTTCGGGTGACAGTTTTGATGTGATTTTTTCTTCTGCTTCAACGAGTTCGCGGAAGTGGACCTGCTTTTCCCATGCTTCCATTGCTTTTGGCTGGACTGTGTCGTACGCTTCTTCACGTGACAGGCCTTTATCGATCAGTGCGAGTAATACGCGCTGTGAGTAGATCAGGCCGAGTGTGCGGTCCATGTTGCGCTTCATGTTTTCAGGGAACACTGTCAGGTTTTTAATGATGTTACCGAAGCGGTTCAGCATGTAGTTCAGTGCGATTGTTGCATCCGGCAGAATTACGCGTTCTGCTGATGAGTGTGAGATATCGCGCTCATGCCATAACGGTACGTTTTCATAAGCTGTCTGCATGTACCCTCTGATCAGGCGGGCAAGTCCAGTCATATTTTCAGAGCCGATTGGATTTCGTTTATGCGGCATAGCTGAAGATCCTTTTTGCCCTTTTGCAAAGAATTCTTCTACTTCGCGCGTTTCACTCTTTTGAAGGCTGCGGACTTCAACGGCAAACTTTTCGATAGAAGTTGCGATCAGCGCAAGAGTTGCCATGTAATCTGCGTGACGGTCGCGCTGCAGTGTCTGAGTTGAAACAGGTGCAGGCGTTAAGCCAAGCTTTTTACATACATACGATTCAACGAAAGGATCGATATTTGCATAAGTACCAACTGCACCTGACATTTTACCGAATTCAACGCCTGCTGCTGCGCGCTTGAAACGGTCCAGGTTACGCTTCATCTCTTCATACCAGAGTGCAAGTTTTAAACCGAACGTCGTCGGTTCAGCATGAACGCCGTGTGTACGGCCCATCATCACTGTGTCTTTATGTTCTTTGGCTTTTTCAGCTAAAATCTCTACAAAACGCTCAAGATCTGCAAGCAAGATTTCGTTTGCCTGTCTAAGCAGATATGAAAGCGCAGTATCTACAACGTCTGTTGACGTCAGGCCATAATGTACCCACTTCTTTTCGTCACCAAGCGTTTCAGAAACCGCTCTTGTAAATGCCACTACATCATGGCGCGTTTCTTCTTCAATTGCTTTAATGCGGTCTACATCAAATGATGCGTTCTCAAGGATTTTCTTTACATCTTCTTTCGGAATATCACCAAGCTCTGACCATGCTTCACATGCCAGAATTTCAACTTCAAGCCATGCTTCAAAGCGGTTCTGTTCAGTCCAAATCGCACCCATTTCAGGTCGCGTATAACGTTCAATCATCGTTGTGCCTCCTTGACTGCAGGGCTCCAGACGTCTGATGCTTCAATTTCTGTCAGTGTCTGTTCAATATCATCTGTCAGTATTGTGATATGCCCCATTTTCCTGTTGGTTTTCGCTTCGTCTTTTCCGTATAAATGAAGTGACCAATGCGGATATTTTGCAATGGCGTTTAAAGCCGGTTCAACATGCTGACCAAGTAAATTGACCATCACAGCCGATTTTAAAAGGTCTGATGGTGCAAGCGGCCAATTCACGATTGATCTGATATGCTGATGGAATTGTGATGAAGAACTTGCTTCTATTGAATAGTGACCTGAATTATGCGGTCTTGGCGCAAGCTCGTTCACATAAAGCTCTCCATTTTTCCCGACAAACATTTCAACTGCGAGCGTGCCAACAAGCTTTAATTCATCTGCTACCTGCTCAGCCAGCCTCACTGCATCCGCCTTTACTTCATCACTCACTCTCGCAGGAACAATGGAAGTATGCAGAATCTGATGCTCATGAATATT
Organism: Jeotgalibacillus malaysiensis; assembly: GCA_000818095.1. Lineage (NCBI taxonomy): Bacteria > Bacillati > Bacillota > Bacilli > Caryophanales > Caryophanaceae > Jeotgalibacillus > Jeotgalibacillus malaysiensis. The sequence continues at coordinate 1,000,598 of CP009416.1, read as the reverse complement.
TTCAGCAATCGGCTGCGTGATTGTTTCGCCTTTTTCGTTGCGGTGAATGATTACTGAGATCTCACAGTCAAAATCAACGAAAGCTTCCAATATACACGTGCCATTGTTTTTGATCAGCTGGGCTGCTTCTGCAATGTCATCTTCACTCTCGAGCTTTACCTGACCTTTACCATCATACCCACCGGTAATTGTCTTCAATAACATCGGAAAAACGAACGTTCCTATCATATCATATAATTGTTGTTCGTTTTCTATGATTTGATAAGAAGCAGTCGGAACATCTGCTTTTGTAAGAGTTTCCTTTTCAAACTGACGGTTTTGTGTGATTCTGATGAGTTCGGCACCTTGAGGCACATGTGCTTTTTCCGCTAAACGTTTTAAAGATTCATAGTCTATGTTTTCAAATTCGTATGTGATAACGTCACTTAATTCAGCGAGTTCTACTAAGCCTTTTTCATCGTCATAAGCGGTCTGGATTGTGTAATCAGCAACCTGCGCACACGGCCCATTTTCAGACGGGTCCAGGACTGCTACGCGGAAGCCTGCTTCCTTTGCAGCAAGTGCCATCATTCTGCCAAGCTGACCGCCGCCGATAATGCCAATGACTGCAGGCGGGAGAATCATTTTAGTCATACGAGATCACCACTGCTTTCAAGTACTTTTTCTTCACTCTTCTTTCTCATCTCAGCAATTCTTTCAGCCAGTTCCTGATCAAATGAGGATAGCATCTGCGCTGCGAGGATCCCTGCATTTGCCGCTCCTGCATCACCGATTGCGACTGTTGCAACGGGAACACCGGCTGGCATTTGAGCGATTGATAGCAGTGAATCGAGTCCGTTCAGTGCTTTTGATTGAATCGGTACGCCAATCACAGGTAACGTGGTTTTTGCTGCAACCATGCCAGGCAGATGTGCTGCGCCGCCTGCTCCTGCTATGATGACTTTGATTCCGCGTGATCTTGCCTGTTCTGCAAATGAAAACATGAGGTCTGGTGTACGGTGTGCGCTGACTACCTGTTTTTCATAAGGTACTTGCAGCTCGTCCAGTTTTTCGCATGCTTTTTTCATTGATGGCCAGTCTGACGTACTTCCCATAATGATGCTAACCAGTGCTGACATCCTCTCACTCCATCCGTTTTTTCTTTTATAACCGCTGTTGATTTCCGTGGAGGACTACGCTTTCCTGCCCCCGGACGGTGAGCCTCCTCGAGCTAAAGCTCTGTGGGGTCTCACCTGTCCTTTCCCGGGGCGGGAGTCTTCGTCCTCCACTCCAATCATCAGCTGAATAGGTTGAATTAGAAAGTAAACAAAAAATCAGCAGCTTTTCTTCATTAGTAAAGATGAAGGAAAGCTGCTGACTTATGTCAGGGGGACCTGCAGAATATACGGGTCGCCTGACTCTTTCCCTCATAGTCCTGTCATTTACGGTGCAGGGTAGAAACTTTCGGGCCATATTCCCGATTTTATATGAGGCCGTTCATTCAATTGATTTCGTAATCATCATAACAAGCTGACATAAGAACGTCAACATCAAAAGCGAACATTATATTTTCTGAACATTTCATTGTTCGCTTTTTTGACCCTGAAATCTGATTTTTTGTCTGACTGGCTCCTGTTTTACAGAAGATCCATCTTTTACTTCTTTAAATACCGGTTCTTCCATTCTTCTTACCGGCATGTAGCCTTCTTTTGCCATTCTGTCGAGACAGTCACCGATCGACTCGTGCTCTTCGACATCAAACCACTTTTTGCTCATTTTTCTTTTCCTCCTGAGACATTCTTCTTCTGACACTCTTTACCCAGAAGCCGCCGTGTATCGCTTTTGGTTCATATGATATCATAAATGCCTTTGGATCGATTTCTTTAATTCTGTCATAAAGCTTCAGCTCATATTTTCTTGGCGTGAGGATCTGCATTGCAAAGCGGTCTCCCTCAAGTCCATTCGCTTCCCAGTCTGTCACACCATAACCGAGTGCTCTCAGCTTGCTTGGAAGTTCAAGCCCGTTATCAGTCGTAATCACATTTACCGTGATATAACCGAGCGCTAATTTCTCCTCAATTTTCATCCCAATAATGACACCCAGTCCATAACCGACCGCATAAGCGATCAGGTTCTGAATCTCATTCAGGTTATCAAGTACAAGGCCCAGACCAACTACATATATAACAACCTCTACCATGCTGACACCTGCAGCATAATAGCGATATCCTTTTAACGTTAAAATCATACGAATGGTAAAAAACGATACATAAAAAATGTTAATTGAAAAAATAATCGCTACCATTACTAAGCTGTTCTCAAGCAACTTTATTCTCCTCTTTTCCGATATTTTCAAATCCTAAAAGCAATCCTACTAGCCTTCACTGAAAATGTAAAGGTCATTCCGCCCCAAATCATGAACTTTTCATTACTTCGTGTACCTAAGTGATATAATTGTTTTATCTTACCTACAGGAGTGAACATAATGAAAGAGTTATCCATTGGAATTATCGGTCTTGGCGCTATAGGACAGCGCCTGATTCCGGCATTTGAACAACACGAAGGTTTTACTGTTTCAGCGATCAGCGATGTGAATAAAGAGCTGATGAAAGAAACAACAGAAAAGCACTCACTTAAAGCCATACATTATACTGACGCTGAAGAATTAATCGAATATGGCGCGCTTGATGCAATATACATAGCCGTTCCACCAAAGTTTCATCATCACTATACAACACTCGCTGCCAAACGCGGTATCGCCATTCTATGCGAAAAACCGCTTGCCAACTCAGTAAAAGAGGCAGAAGACATGACGGAAGCCGTGAAAAAAGCAAAAGTGATTAACGCAATCCATTTTCCATTGCACTATAGTAATGAAGTAGCTCTTCTAAAAGAAAAGCTTTCAAAGATTGGCGATATACAACGAATCGAACTGACTATGCGATTTGAGACGTGGCCACGCTTCTGGCAGCAAAATGACTGGATCGCAAAACGTGAGCAGGGTGGATTTATCAGAGAGATCACACCACACTTTATTCAATTAACAAACAAATTATTTGGCAAAATTATGATCGCTTCAAAAGAAACACAATATCCAGATAATGAAGAAGAAAGCGAGACCAGCATTATTGCATTCGGCACAGCCGGCCATATCCCTTTCCTGATCAACGGTCATAGCGGAATCGGTATGAAAGATGACCTGACCTACAGAATCTATGGGACAAAAGGGGTTCTCTCACTCGATCAGTGGGCTGAATTAAAATATGGAACACCCGAGCAGCCGCTTGAGCTCATACAAGAGCGTGCAGCCTCTGCTTCAGGGACTCTCTTAAACGCTTTTCATCAAGCTGTTACAACCGGCCAACCAGCCGATCTCGTATCATTCGAAGAAGGCACAGCTGTCCAAAAGGTATTTGAACAACTCCTGTAAATCGAAAAGCGAAAGGCGCTCGTTCAGCTCCGACAGGCATAATACACGAAGCGGAAAACGGGCGAACTTTCCCGTTTACCGATTTGTGGCTTATGACCCGAGGAGCTAGCGCCTGGAGCTGGACAGCCTAGAAAAGCGGAAGCGCCTTGTTCAGACCCGACAAGCGTAAGACGAGCTGAGAGAAATGGGTGACCTTTCCCATTTTCTGAGATTGGCTTACGACTCGAGGGTCTAGGCGCTGGAGCTGGACAACATAAAGAAAGGAGCCTCATCACAGAGACTCCTTTTTACTTTCATCAAGCTTTAGAATTGTCCGCTGAACCGGAACTCCTCCCATACTCACGTTACGCTCAATGAATAAATAATCCTTACCATCGATTTCAAACTGACCATTCCCCTTGTAATGAACCTCTCTCCCATCATCCTCCAATTTCTTTTTAATCGCTTCAATATATTCATTAAAATTAAAATAACATTCATTGAAATCAATAATGATGTTCCCTTTTTTATAACCCATCAGCCAATTGAATAAGAAAAATAGCAATAAACTAATGAGTAGGATCGTAACAATGATATACATTTTACCTCTCCTTCACTAATATACGGATAGATAACTTAATTGTTTCAATTCGTTTTGATTACCATATAAAAAGGGCAAACCCAATTGGATTTGCCCTTCTCGTTTCTATTATAAGACTTTTACAAATGCCTCAGCAGCTTTTTGACTCGACTGCGGATTCTGTCCAGTCACAAACTTTCCATCAGTCAGTACATGTTCAGCCCAGTTACCCTGAGTGACATAATGTGCACCCTGTTCCTCAAGCTTCGTCTGCAACATGAACGGCATTAGAGAATCTAAGCCCGTCTCTATTTCCTCTTCATTCGTAAAGCCAGTCATTTTCTTGCCCTTTACTAAATAAGTGCCATCTGACAGCTGTACATCCACAAACCCAGCCGGTCCGTGACATACTGCGCCGATTGCTTTATTATTTTCTGCGAAATGCGCCAGTGCATCCTGAAGCTGCGGTTCATTCGGCAAATCAAACATCGTACCGTGTCCACCTGGCAGGAAGATGCCGTCAAAGTTCTCAAATACTACATTAGAGAGCTTCTCAGTATTCTGAAGTTCTTCCTCAGCTTCCTTCCATTCAGCAGGATTCTCACCATCATCCAGACTATTCGGATCAAGCGGAATTCCTCCGCCCTTAGGACTCACCACTGTAACCTCATAACCATTTTTTTTAAATTCTACATAAGGCTCAGCAAATTCAGACAGCCATAGTCCAGTCGGATGATCCTTATCAATTTCACTCGTATTCGTTAATACCATTAATACACTTTTACTCATCGTATACATACCACCTTTTCAGTAATGGATGTTATCTTCTTACACTATATGTAGATACCCTTTATCCACCTCATTAAACGAAACGAGATGAAATTAAGACCTATTTCACCTTTTTAAAACTGTACATAGCAGGATAGAAGGAGTCCACAGTCAAATGAAGGAAATGTGAATTTTGTTGATTAGATTCATGAAGTTTTTGATGAAAATAGTTTATAGAATGAAGGAATTTAGAGGGGAATTATGGCGGTTGAAGTGATTAATATCTAGATTGAAGTAATTAAATCAGATATTGAAGGGATCAATCACAGAATTGAGCGAATATCTTTCGAGTTGAAGGAATTCTGTCGCTCATGCCCGCACTTTGGGTTTTGGTCTTTGATGCCTTTGGGATTCTGTCTTTCAGCCCTTTATGCTCTTAGGATCTCATCCCTTTGCCTTTGATGCCCTTCAGATCCTGTCCTTTTAACACATAAAAAAAGCCTTCCCACATTTGGGAAGACTCTGGTATGCCTAGCGACGTCCTACTCTCACAGGGGGAAACCCCCAACTACCATCGGCGCTGAAGAGCTTAACTTCCGTGTTCGGCATGGGAACGGGTGTGACCTCTTCGCTATCATCACTAGACGATTAAAGGCTCGCACCTTCAAAACTGGATACGTTCATCAAAGTAAGGGATTCCCGAGAATCAACCTAGTCCAGTTTCAGCTCCTAGCTTTTCGGCTGCTTCACCCTGCCTGTTTGAGACTAACGTCTCACCCATTCAGGCTTCCACCAGCGCTCAAAGCTGAACAGTCGCTTCCACTTTCTTATATTGGTTAAGTCCTCGATCGATTAGTATTCGTCAGCTGCACATGTCACCATGCTTTCACCTCGAACCTATCTACCTGATCATCTTTCAGGGATCTTACCACTTGCGTGTGGGAAATCTCATCTTGAGGGGGGCTTCATGCTTAGATGCTTTCAGCACTTATCCCGTCCGCACATAGCTACCCAGCGATGCCATTGGCATGACAACTGGTACACCAGCGGTGCGTCCATCCCGGTCCTCTCGTACTAAGGACAGCTCCTCTCAAATTTCCTGCGCCCACGACGGATAGGGACCGAACTGTCTCACGACGTTCTGAACCCAGCTCGCGTACCGCTTTAATGGGCGAACAGCCCAACCCTTGGGACCGACTACAGCCCCAGGATGCGATGAGCCGACATCGAGGTGCCAAACCTCCCCGTCGATGTGGACTCTTGGGGGAGATAAGCCTGTTATCCCCGGGGTAGCTTTTATCCGTTGAGCGATGGCCCTTCCATGCGGAACCACCGGATCACTAAGCCCGTCTTTCGACCCTGCTCGACTTGTAGGTCTCGCAGTCAAGCTCCCTTATGCCTTTACACTCTTCGAATGATTTCCAACCATTCTGAGGGAACCTTTGGGCGCCTCCGTTACTCTTTAGGAGGCGACCGCCCCAGTCAAACTGCCTGCCTGACACTGTCTCCCACCCCGATCAGGGGTGCGGGTTAGAAGTTCAACACAGCGGGGGTAGTATCCCACCAATGCCTCCACCGAAGCTGGCGCTCCGGTTTCTAAGGCTCCTACCTATCCTGTACAAGCTGTGCCAAAATTCAATATCAGGCTGCAGTAAAGCTCCACGGGGTCTTTCCGTCCTGTCGCGGGTAACCTGCATCTTCACAGGTACTATAATTTCACCGAGTCTCTCGTTGAGACAGTGCCCAGATCGTTGCACCTTTCGTGCGGGTCGGAACTTACCCGACAAGGAATTTCGCTACCTTAGGACCGTTATAGTTACGGCCGCCGTTTACTGGGGCTTCAATTCGCACCTTCGCTTGCGCTAAGCACTCCTCTTAACCTTCCAGCACCGGGCAGGTGTCAGCCCCTATACTTCACCTTACGGTTTCGCAGAGACCTGTGTTTTTGCTAAACAGTCGCCTGGGCCTATTCACTGCGGCTCTCTCGGGCTTGCACCCTAATAGAGCACCCCTTCTCCCGAAGTTACGGGGTCATTTTGCCGAGTTCCTTAACGAGAGTTCACTCGCTCACCTTAGGATTCTCTCCTCGCCTACCTGTGTCGGTTTGCGGTACGGGCACCTTGCATCTCGCTAGAGGCTTTTCTTGGCAGTGTGGAATCAAAGACTTCGGTACTATTTTCCCTCGTCATCACAGCTCAGCTTACGCGGAAACGGGATTTACCTCATTTCCTGCCTAACTGCTTAAACACGCGCAACCAACGGCGTGCTCTCCTATCCTCCTGCGTCCCCCCATTACTCAAACGATGTGTTGGTGGTACAGGAATATCAACCTGTTGTCCATCGCCTACGCCTATCGGCCTCGGCTTAGGTCCCGACTAACCCTGAGCGGACGAACCTTCCTCAGGAAACCTTAGGCATTCGGTGGAAGAGATTCTCACTCTTCTTTCGCTACTCATACCGGCATTCTCACTTCTAAATGCTCCACCAGTCCTTCCGGTCTGACTTCACAGCGTTTAGAACGCTCTCCTACCACGAATCTCTAAGAGATTCATCCACAGCTTCGGTGAATCGTTTAGCCCCGGTACATTTTCGGCGCAGGGTCACTCGACCAGTGAGCTATTACGCACTCTTTAAATGGTGGCTGCTTCTAAGCCAACATCCTGGTTGTCTAAGCAACCCCACATCCTTTTCCACTTAACGATTACTTGGGGACCTTAGCTGGTGGTCTGGGCTGTTTCCCTTTCGACTACGGATCTTATCACTCGCAGTCTGACTCCCATGGATAAGTCTTTGGCATTCGGAGTTTGTCTGAATTCGGTAACCCGTTGGGGGCCCCTAGTCCAAACAGTGCTCTACCTCCAAGACTCTTACTACATGAGGCTAGCCCTAAAGCTATTTCGGAGAGAACCAGCTATCTCCAGGTTCGATTGGAATTTCTCCGCTACCCACACCTCATCCCCGCACTTTTCAACGTGCGTGGGTTCGGGCCTCCAATGAGTGTTACCTCATCTTCACCCTGGACATGGGTAGATCACCTGGTTTCGGGTCTACAACCTGATACTCATTCGCCCTATTCAGACTCGCTTTCGCTGCGGCTCCGCTTTCGCTTAACCTTGCATCAAATCGTAACTCGCCGGTTCATTCTACAAAAGGCACGCCATCACCCGTTAACGGGCTCTGACTACTTGTAGGCACACGGTTTCAGGATCTATTTCACTCCCCTTCCGGGGTGCTTTTCACCTTTCCCTCACGGTACTGGTTCACTATCGGTCACTAGGGAGTATTTAGCCTTGGGAGATGGTCCTCCCGGATTCCGACGGAATTTCACGTGTTCCGCCGTACTCAGGATCCACTCTGGAGAGAAACAGCTTTCGACTACAGGATTGTTACCTTCTGTGATGGGCCTTTCCAGACCGCTTCGTCTAACCGCTTCTTTTGTAACTCCGTATAGAGTGTCCTACAACCCCGAAAGGCAAGCCTTTCGGTTTGGGCTGTTCCCGTTTCGCTCGCCGCTACTCAGGGAATCGCATTTGCTTTCTCTTCCTCCAGGTACTTAGATGTTTCAGTTCCCTGGGTCTGCCTTCAACCGCCTATGTATTCAGCGGAAGATCATATCCCATTACGGATAAGGGGTTCCCCCATTCGGAAATCTCCGGATCACAGCTTACTTACAGCTCCCCGAAGCATATCGGTGTTCGTACCGTCCTTCATCGGCTCCTAGTGCCAAGGCATCCACCGTGCGCCCTTATTAACTTAACCTAGTTAAAAAGGTCTTTCTTAAAAAGTTTTCATATAGAAAACCCTAAGATGGCGATTCTCGGTTATCTTTTCTTACTTTGATGTCGTTATCCAGTTTTCAAGGAACGAGCTGTTTTCTTCTCATCTGTCTCTTATATAGAAGAAACAAGAAGAAAATCAGTGTTTTGAAGGTTAAACCTTCAAAACTAAACAACCAAACGGTCAACCTGTGTTTGCGATCTGACCCGAAGAGTCAGTCACAATATCCTTAGAAAGGAGGTGATCCAGCCGCACCTTCCGATACGGCTACCTTGTTACGACTTCACCCCAATCATCTGTCCCACCTTAGGCGGCTGGCTCCAAAAGGTTACCTCACCGACTTCGGGTGTTACAAACTCTCGTGGTGTGACGGGCGGTGTGTACAAGGCCCGGGAACGTATTCACCGCGGCATGCTGATCCGCGATTACTAGCGATTCCAGCTTCATGTAGGCGAGTTGCAGCCTACAATCCGAACTGAGAACGATTTTATGGGATTGGCTAAACCTCGCGGTCTCGCAGCCCTTTGTATCGTCCATTGTAGCACGTGTGTAGCCCAGGTCATAAGGGGCATGATGATTTGACGTCATCCCCACCTTCCTCCGGTTTGTCACCGGCAGTCACCTTAGAGTGCCCAACTGAATGCTGGCAACTAAGATCAAGGGTTGCGCTCGTTGCGGGACTTAACCCAACATCTCACGACACGAGCTGACGACAACCATGCACCACCTGTCACCGTTGTCCCCGAAGGGAAAACACTGTCTCCAGTGCGGTCACCGGGATGTCAAGACCTGGTAAGGTTCTTCGCGTTGCTTCGAATTAAACCACATGCTCCACCGCTTGTGCGGGCCCCCGTCAATTCCTTTGAGTTTCAGCCTTGCGGCCGTACTCCCCAGGCGGAGTGCTTAATGCGTTAGCTGCAGCACTGAGGGGCGGAAACCCCCCAACACTTAGCACTCATCGTTTACGGCGTGGACTACCAGGGTATCTAATCCTGTTTGCTCCCCACGCTTTCGCGCCTCAGTGTCAGTTACAGGCCAGAAAGTCGCCTTCGCCACTGGTGTTCCTCCACATATCTACGCATTTCACCGCTACACGTGGAATTCCACTTTCCTCTCCTGCACTCAAGTTCCCCAGTTTCCAATGACCCTCCCCGGTTGAGCCGGGGGCTTTCACATCAGACTTTTGGAACCACCTGCGCGCGCTTTACGCCCAATAATTCCGGACAACGCTTGCCACCTACGTATTACCGCGGCTGCTGGCACGTAGTTAGCCGTGGCTTTCTGGTCAGGTACCGTCAAGGTACCATCAGTTACTATGGTACTTGTTCTTCCCTGACAACAGAGCTTTACGATCCGAAAACCTTCTTCACTCACGCGGCGTTGCTCCGTCAGACTTTCGTCCATTGCGGAAGATTCCCTACTGCTGCCTCCCGTAGGAGTCTGGGCCGTGTCTCAGTCCCAGTGTGGCCGATCACCCTCTCAGGTCGGCTACGCATCGTTGCCTTGGTGAGCCGTTACCTCACCAACTAGCTAATGCGCCGCGGGCCCATCCTGCAGTGACAGCTAAAAGCCGCCTTTCAAAAAAGAATCAGGAGATTCTTTTTGTTATTCGGTATTAGCCCCGGTTTCCCGGAGTTATCCCAATCTGCAGGGCAGGTTGCCCACGTGTTACTCACCCGTCCGCCGCTAACGTCAGAGGAGCAAGCTCCTCATCTGTTCGCTCGACTTGCATGTATTAGGCACGCCGCCAGCGTTCGTCCTGAGCCAGGATCAAACTCTCCGTAAAGTGTTTGAAAAGCTCATGTCTTTTTGTTTCGAAAAAGACTAAAAATCTTAAACGTTGACGTTTGGTTGTTTAGTTTTCAAGGTTCAAGTCTTACTTGTTAAAGTGCCGCTCTCGTAAGCGAACTTGATTATCATATCATGTGATTCGATATCTTGTAAAGCCTTTTTGAAATCTTTTTTAATTTCTTTTTTAACACCGCTTTTTACGACGCAAAAAAAGGAAAAGAAAAAAGCCTTAGCGATCTATTGAAAAATGTACGCCTCTTCAAAAGAGAACTTTACTAATCTATCACACCTCCGTGAAATGAGTCAATGCTTTAAGAGCATTTCAATTATATAATTTAATTCAGAATATTTCAATACCTCACAAAGAAAAAATTTAAATTTTTTAAAGGACTTTTAAAATGATCGCTACGTTATAGATTGCAGATCCAAAAGAATGCATGCTGCAGGTGCGGCAATGAGGCTCTCCATCTGCCGTCAGCCTTCTCCTGCTTGAGCTATTCCAGAGCAAGCCCCCTTCCACTGCACTCAACATCTATGCAGAAGCAACACCCGTATCAACTATAACTAACATAAAAAATGCCGTGCCAGTTTTTACGTCCGGCACGGCATTCTGATTATTTTACTTCTATAACAGAAGCGTCTCCTCTGCTCACTTTGGTCTTCTTCACTTCCACTGCCTCACCGTTCATCAGGTTTGTGAAAACGATTGGCGTAATAGTAGAGGGAACCTGGTCCTTAATTGCATCGAGATCTGCTTCTAGAAGAAGATCACCGGCTTTCACCTGGTCTCCTTCTTTTACATGAACAGTAAAACCTTCACCGTTCAGTTTGACAGTATCAATTCCAAAGTGGATCAGAATTTCCTGTCCGTTATCGGATTCAATACCGATTGCGTGTTTTGTTGGAGAAACGTTTACGATTTTTCCGTTAACCGGAGAGTGAACAATTCCGTCTGTAGGTTTAATCGCAAATCCGTCACCCATCATTTTGCCCGAGAATACCTGATCAGGCACCTCAGTAATTGATACAGCTTCCCCATTTAATGGAGAAACAAAATCACTGAGTACCGCTACATCATTCTTGATAGCTGTAGCTGCTGTTTCTTCAATTTCTTTTTCGACTTCTTTTTGAGCATCAACTTTTACCGGTCTAGGTGTCTTACCTTCCATAATATCCTTCATCTGATGTCTTAAGCTGTCAGAACGCGGGCCGAAAATAGCCTGGATATTGTTACCGATCTCAAGTACACCTGATGCACCAAGATGTTTCAATTCTTTCTTATCAACCTTTGAAGGTTCGTTAACCTGAACACGCAGACGTGTAATACATGCATCAAGGTTCGAGATATTTGAAGCTCCACCCATCGCCTCAAGAATGTCATGTGGAAGATCTGATTTTGAAGAAGCTGCACGCGCGTTGCCTTCTCCATCTTCTTCTTTTTCACGGCCTGGTGTTGCCAGGTTGAACTTACGGATTGCAAAACGGAATCCGAAGTAATAGATCACTGCGAATACTGCACCTACCGGCAGTACAAGCCACCAGTTTGTCTGTGGGTTCAATGCCCCGAATAATAGGAAGTCAATCAGACCACCCGAGAATGTCATACCAATTTTTACATCAAGTAAGTGCATTGTCAGGAATGAAAGACCTGCAAACACTGTGTGTACTGCGAACAGGATTGGCGCAACGAATAGAAATGCGAATTCGATTGGCTCAGTAATACCTGTCAGGAATGAAGTCAGAGCTGCTGACCCCATGATACCTGCCACAAGCTTTTTCTTTTCAGCACGCGCTTCATGGTAGATCGCAAGCGCAGCTGCCGGAAGACCAAACATCATGAATGGATATTTACCAGTCATGAATGTACCTGCAGTCAGATCCTGAACGTTATCACGGATCTGAGCCTGAAAGATTGAGTTATCTCCACGTACAGTTTCACCTGCAGCATTTACATACGTACCAAATTCAAACCAGAACGGTGTATAAAAAATGTGGTGAAGTCCGAATGGAATTAGCGCACGTTCGATCACACCAAAGACAAATGCTGAAACAGCAAGGTTAGAATTCAGCATTACGTTTGAAAATGCATTCAGTCCTCCCTGTACTGGCGGCCAAACGACAATCATCACAAGACCTAATACAACTGCAGAAGCAGCTGTTGCAATCGGTACAAATCGTTTACCGGCAAAGAATCCAAGATAAGTCGGCAGTTCGATATTGAAGAACCGGTTATACATGTAAGCGGCAAGCGCACCGACGATAATACCGCCAAATACACCTGAAGAAAGTGTAGGAATACCAAGCATTAATGTATAGGCAGGATCGACTCCCTCGCCCGTTACATCAGCAAGCTCAAGGCCAAGTGCTGTACCCATCGTGGCATTCATAATCAGGTAACCGACGATTGCTGCAAGTCCGGCAACACCGTCACCGCCAGCAAGCCCAATGGCTACCCCTACTGCAAATAGTAATGGAAGATTGTCAAAGACAATACCACCTGAGTTCTCCATGACGCTTGCTACCATGACAATCCAGTCACTTGTCAGAAATGGTGCAAGGTTTGTCAGCGTATCATTTTGCAATGCATTACCGAATGCTAATAGCAGACCGGCAGCAGGCAAAATCGCAACTGGCAGCATAAGTGCTTTACCAATTTTCTGAAGCTGACCAAAAAACTTCTTAAACATATTGTTTCCTCCTTTTTATGTTACGCAGCAAACAAAAAGGCATGAGTAAAAGAAGAGCGTGAGGGTACACGTATCCCGTTAAAACGGGACATTCTTCATTTACTCATGCCTGATCGTATCAGTAACACGTAAATGTATTATTTCATTTTAGTCTGAATGCGCTGCAGGTGCATGGTCAGATAGACCGCTTCTGCATCGTATACAGGTTTTTTTAATGTCTGCTGCATAATTTTTATCAGTTTCCATGAGAGATTATAGCACATCGGATATTCCTCTTTCAAGAGCAAAGCGATTTTTTCCGGCTCATCGACTTTCTCTCCCCTGACGACACGCTCTACTGTGTAGCGCAAATGCCTGACAAGCCTCATATAATCAATGCTTTCTTTGTCGAGCTTAACATCGAATTGCGTTTCAATCAGCTGAACCAGTCTTCCGATCAGCTGGGAATGCGAGTTCACTTCATGCACATTACGATTCAGCATCGCACTGTGAATATGAAGCGCAATAAAACCAATCTCCCCTTCAGGAAGATAAATATGCGCACGTTCATTGATCAGTTCGACAACTTCTTTTGCGATTTCATATTCATATGGATAGAGCGCTTTCGTTTCTAAAAGAAATGGATTTGAAATCGACATCCCTCTCATCAGACGGTTCACAGCAAAGACGAGGTGATCTGTCAGCGCAACGTGAATATGTTCGTTCAGAAAAGTCTGGGTACGCTCCCGAATCAGTTCAATCGAAGAAATGATAACTTTCAGCAGATCATCTTCAACATAAGGTAGCAGCTTTTTGAATTGATCCTGCTCCTTTTCATCACGCAGCACGAAAAGCTTCTCAACTTCCTGCTCGCTGATCGTTGATTGCGACTGACGCTTAAAGCCGATCCCTTTGCCGATCATGACAACTTCTGAGCTATTCAATTCAGCAATCAACACGTTATTATTCAGTATTTTTTTCACTACATAGCTCATGTTTATCACATCCGCCCGTTTAATTTGATAAGACTATATAAAAGCCGGTTGTTGATTTACTCTCCAGCTGCGCAGATAAATCAACGACATTTAAGACAATTTCCATTTAAAAAAAGGGCTGTCCGCGTAATCGGAAACAGCCCTTTTAGCTTATTATGAAAGGAAGATGAAGTAAAGTACAAAGATCACAAATAATACATACATGATCGGGTGAGTCTGCTTCCCTCTACCCATCACAAGCATTGTAATCGGGTAGAAAATAAATCCGATCGCAATACCTGAAGCGATACTGTAAGTCAGCGGCATTGTAATGATTGTCAGGAATGCCGGAACTGCGATTTCAAAGCGCGTCCAGTCGATTTTACCAAGTGCTGATACCATTAGCACGCCGACAATAATGAGGGCCGGTGCAGTAACTGCGCTTGTGATCACTTCAAGAAGCGGAAAGAAAAAAATTGATAATAAGAACAACCCTGCTGTCACAACAGAAGCAAACCCTGTACGCGCGCCAGCTGCTACCCCTGCAGAAGATTCAATATAAGATGTCGTTGTTGATGTACCAAGAACCGCACCGAATACTGTTGCTGTTGAATCTGCGAATAGAGCACGGTTCGCACGTGGAAGTTTACCATCTTTCATCAGACCTGCCTGATTTGTTACCGCAACAAGTGTGCCAGCAGTATCAAAGAAATCAACAAATAAGAAAGTTAAAATGACAACTAACAATTGAACTGTAAATAAGTCTCCTGGGCTTGAGAAAATCGGTTCAAGCGCTGCACCGAATGTCGGCGCAAGGCTTGGTGGCGTTGTATCAATGACACCGCTCGGGCGGTCAATCAACCCAACGATCATTCCAACAATTGCTGTGATGACAATCCCGAAGAAAATACCGCCTTTGATTTTACGCGTCATCAAAATGACTGTGACAAAAATTCCGAATACCGCTAAGAGTGTATTACCGTTTGTCAGATCACCAAGCGCTACAAGCGTTGCATCGTTACCGACGATGATCCCTGCATTTTGAAAACCGACAAATGTGATAAAGAGACCAATACCCGCTCCCACTGCAAACTTCAATTCATTTGGAATCGCATTAATAATTCGCTCACGTACACCAGTAACAGTTAATACCATAAAAATAAGTCCTGAGAATAAAACGCCTGTTAAAGCTGTCTGCCACGGAATTTCCTGTGTCAGGATAACCGAGTAAGCAAAAAATGCATTTAATCCCATACCCGGCGCAAGTGCGATCGGATACCGCGCGAGCAGACCCATTACAAGTGAACCGATCGCTGCAGCCAGTGCAGTTGCAACGAATACCGCTCCGTAATCCATTCTCATTGAATCCGGCAGCCCTTCAATATCTGCGAGCGTCAACGTTAACGGGTTAACGACAAGAATATAAGCCATCGCCAGGAAGGTTGTTAATCCCCCGATAAATTCACGCTTATAATTCGTGTTTAATTCTTCAAACTGAAAATACTTCTTCAATGCTGTTCCCTCCGAAAAGATACGAAGTATAACGAAAAATCCCCGAGCGCACACTCGTCGCTCGGGGATGACTAAAAGGATTGAGAAAAGTCCAGATTGAACTTCTAAAAAACCTGCGTAGTCAAGCTATTTACGGTAGCTTGGTAGAGACTTTCGGGCCATATCCCCGACGTTATACGACGAAAAATTATTTATTTGATGCTGTTATTGTATCAATGCCTTTTAAAGCCGTCAATAGAAAATACGAACATTATTAATTAAAATTAATGGTAATATTCGTTATTCCCACTCAATTGTGCTTGGCGGCTTACTCGTTACGTCATACAGCACGCGGTTAATTGAATTTACTTCATTGACAAGGCGGACTGAAATCTTCTCAAGTACATCCCAGGGAATTCTCGCCCAGTCAGAAGTCATGCCGTCAATCGATGTAACGGCACGGATACCAATTGCGTAATCATACGTTCTGGCATCACCCATTACACCAACGCTTCTGATGTCCGGTAAAACAGTGAAGTACTGCCAGATATCACGGTCAAGACCGGCTTTTTTGATTTCTTCACGCAGAATATAATCTGACTCACGAACGATCTCAAGCTTTTCTTCAGTGATTTCACCAAGAACACGAATGCCAAGACCAGGTCCAGGGAACGGCTGGCGCCAAACGATTTCATCAGGGATACCAAGCTCACTTCCAAGTGCACGAACCTCATCTTTAAATAAAGTATTTAAAGGCTCAATCAGCTTGAACTGCATATCTTCAGGCAGTCCGCCTACATTGTGGTGAGACTTAATTGTCTGTGCAGTTGCCGTACCACTTTCAATGATATCTGTATAAAGTGTTCCCTGAGCAAGGAAATCAATCCCATCAAGCTTTGTTGCTTCATCATCAAACACATAAATAAATTCATTACCAATGATTTTACGCTTCTGTTCAGGGTCAGATACACCTTTAAGCTTATTCAGGAAACGGTCCTGCGCATCAACTTTAATGACATTCATATTAAAACCATCAGCAAATGTCTTCATTACGCTATCCGCTTCACCCTTACGAAGTAAACCGTGATCAACAAAAATACACGTCAGCTGATCACCGATTGCTTTATGAATCAGCACAGCAACAACTGAAGAATCCACACCGCCGCTCAGTGCACAAAGCACCTGACGATCGCCGACTTCCTGACGGATCTTCTCAAGTTCAATCTCAATAAAGTTTTCCATTGACCAGTCGCCTTTACATCCACATGCATCAAACACAAAGTTTCTAAGCATCTCATTACCATGTTCAGAATGACGCACTTCCGGGTGGAACTGAACAGCATAAAGCTTCTGCTCTTCATTGCTGATTGAAGCAACCGGGCATGAAGGGTTTGTTGCAACAACGTCAAAAGATGGTGGTGCTTCAACAACCAGGTCACCATGACTCATCCATACTGTCTGTGTAAGCGGCAGGTCTTTAAATAGCCCTTTTGCTTCCTGAACATGAATATCCGCTTTACCATACTCACGGTTTTTCGCCTTTTCAACCTTACCGCCAAAGTGCATTGTCATCAGCTGCATACCATAGCAGATCCCGAGCACAGGAATACCAAGGTCAAAAATACGCTCATCTGCACGGAATGAATTCTCATCATATACAGAATTCGGACCACCGGAGAAAATAATACCTGAAGGGTTCAGTTCCTTAATTTCCTCTGCAGTAATCGTGTGCGGATGTAATTCACTGTATACACCGAACTCACGGATACGGCGCGTGATTAACTGATTATATTGACTTCCAAAATCGAGTACAACGATCATTTCCTGACCGTGCATTTCTTCTTTACCTAGCATGGATGGTCACCTCATTCAATTATTTTAAATCTATACTTTTACACCTTCAAAATAGATAACTTTGCTAAGACGGCTGCTGATTTCCGCTTCAGGGGGGCGCTTTCCGCGGCCGGGCGGTGAGCCCGCAGGCTTCGCCATGGCCTCACACGTCCCTTCCTGCCGCAGGAGTCCCCCCTTACGCTTCAATCATCAGCTGTGCAAAAAATTCATTACACCCTAACAAAGCAAAAATAGAAAAAACGCCTGCACGAAAAAGAGTCATCCTCTCCTTCCCTTCAAGCGTTTTAACAAGGCGGTCTTTTTTATAAAAGCAGCAGACTCATATTTAAAGTCTCAAACTCTTTTAGATATTGGCTGTTTACGAAAGTTACCTGCTCTAACGTTACACTGAGCTGACCCTTGCAGTACGGGACGGAGACTCCTGCGGCATAGAAGCGACAGGTGAGACCCCGCAAGGCGTTAGCCTGAGGAGGCTCACCGCGCGGCCGCGGAAAGCGTAGTCCCGTACTGCAAGGGTCAGCGGTTCCTGAAAGAAACAACCAATTAAAAAGACCGCCTCCATAGTCAGACCATTTATGGTGATCCGGTAGAAACATCCGACCCATATTATCGGACATATATGAAGGGGTATTATGAAGCTGTCATTAATTTTCACCATTTTAACGCCTTGCACATGCCTGGTCAACCGGTTGTCTTTTTAATTAAATCTTCCCACAATTCACGCATATTCGACCATTTGTCTTTTGGATCTTCACTGCGGTATAAAATCCGCTCATACTGGTCCGTTAATTTACTCATTTCATGCGTGCCGAAGAAGTTATCCACTTCCCTGGCGTAAGAGCTGAGTGTCTGGGTTTCTTTTCTGCGAAGCCCATAACGTTTCAGCTGTTTTAAAAGAGAAGCGTAGGCTTTCGGATACACTTCACTGCCATTTTGCGAACGGTAGTAGCGGATCAGCACGTAAGGCATCCAGCGGTTTCTTCTCCGGTAAAGGATCACCCCTGCAGCCACTGCAATGACGCTAATTAAAAACAGCATCATCCGGTTCTCCGCCACAAAGTTTCTGAATGCTTCAAATCCACCAGGTCCTGACGATCCTTCATCATCCACACTGCCGGCAGCACCCGCATTTTCTTCAAGCGGTTCCGGCACTTCCGGTTCTGGTGTTTCAGCTTCTTCCGGCGTCTCAGGCGTATCTGTTTCTGAATCAAGATCAAGGTCATAGTTTAAAGAAATGTTATTTGAGAATGATACAGTAGGTTCAAACGGCACCCATCCGATTTCAGGGAAAAATACTTCCACCCATGAGTGCGCATTGTTGTTTGTTACTTCATAAATCGAACGCCCATCTCCAAGGTTCTCAATCACTTCTCCCCCTGTATATCCTTTCACCCAGCGGGCAGGGATATCAATCGAACGGAGCATAACAACCATTGATGTTGAGTAGTTATCACAATAACCACGCTGCGTCTCAAAAAGGAACTGATCAACATAATCTACATCGCCTTCAGGCACCGGTACATCTTCCTGTTCATAGATAAATCCGCTTCTTGAAAAATAACCTTCTACTGCTTTTGCTTTATCGTACCAGTTATCTTCACCCTCTGTAATTTCAAGTGTCAGCTCACGGATTCTTTCGGGCAGATTTTCAGGAAGCTGGAGGTACTGCTCCATTGAAGCATCACCCTGCCCAAGACCAGTCGTATTTCTTAACGCCTGCAGACTGTATCTCGGTTCACGGAACTCCCATTCATATTCACCAAGTTCCGTCACTTCCCCGCCGTCAAATGACGTAATTTTTTCGTTAACGGGGTTGAAGCGCAGCTCATCAGCATCTGCATTAATAACCTGATCAGGTGCATAAGGATAGACAAGGTGGTCATAAGTCAGGTCCACATCGATCGATACTGTCTGTGTTTCTGACTCTTCATCAATATCCGCCAGTGTCAGCGGTACTGCTTCATTTACAGCAAAAGGTGTCAGGCTGTCTGCTTCTCTTGATTGTTCCCACCCCTTACCTGTATACGTATCCTTCGTTTCAATTCTCCAGTACTGATCCCCTTCAACGGTTGCTTCAAATACCTTTGTTTCATCTCCGATAAAGGATCCGCCAAGCTCGGAATCATCTTCACCATATCCCAGGCGGTTAACGCCACCTGAGCCGGAGCCCGCTCCTTCTCCAAAAGAAGTAATAAACGGCACCGGATCCGGCCATACCGGTTCAGCTTTAGGCGCAGCATAAGCGGCTGCTGAACTGAACGCGATTAACAGTGCGAGCGGCAGCAGCCACCTCTGCACCTGATTCATTGATAATGAAATCCGCTCCTGATCTGCCATCCGCTGAAGACCAAGCAGTCCAAGCAGTAAGAAGCCGAATAAAATGACTCTTACAATGGCTATGCTGCCATCATACGGGCTGAACGTATCAAGGATCGTAATATAAATGACTGTAAACAGATAAAATAAAAACATCTGCTTGCGGATCGCCAGCCAGTAATTCATGAGGTAAGCAGTCAGCCATAGTAAAATGAAGAACAAAAGGCTGCGAAAAAGATCAGAAACCCCTCCCCAGTTCTGCTGAACAGTCATGACGACACTTTCTCCAATTGATGAAGTGAAGTCTCCAAGCCACTCACCCTCACCGATCAATGGAGCCTCAAAATATAACGATTGCAATACCACGACAATAAAAATCGTTTTTATTGCCCCGGAAATAATCCAGTTTACTTCAAAGTAATATAAAAGGAGTGAAAGGCCTGCGAAGATCACAAAGAAGTGTACATTTGCAGTTTCTGTAATCTGTTCTACAGGTCTCAGCCATTCCCAGAGAAGGAAGAAGCTCAGCACGTACAAAATCAGCGTTGCTACATCGCTCCATCCGAATTCTGTTTTCACGCCTGCTTCACCTCCTTAAAGACAGATGCAAATTGACGCTTATCGCATTCTCTTAACACGATCCCTTTAGAAGCGGCAAGCCCTGCAAGCTGCCTGTGTTCCTGGTCAAGCCTGACTGAAGGGTGCTTTACAAATAGAATCATTGTCGCCTGACTGTTTTTTGATACTTTACTGATCTCATCAATACTTTCTCTTGTCAGCTTTGACGTAATTAAGATCAGCGCAGATGTTTTAGATATATCAGATGCATTTTGCTTCAGAACTGTTTCAAAGCTGCTTTCCTGATCAGGCTTCACTTTTGCAAGGTAATAATCAATCTGCTTCTGATGACTTTCCCCGCTTCTTAGCGGCGCAAATTGTACCTGCTCACCCTTTGAAAAATAACCGGCCTGTGCACCTTTTCTGATGACACCTCTGATAACTGAAGCTGCAAGGACTACCATATCCTCGAAAGCCTGAGTTGGTGTACGGTCCAGTACAACCATGACATCATGCGATTTCCGTTCCTCAAACTCTTTTGTTTTCAAATCATTTGTCCGGGCGAAGGACTTCCAGTGAATCCATGACACGCGGTCACCGGTTTCGTAATCTCTCACGCCTGTTGCAAGTGTGGTATCCTGCTGAATTTTCACATTGGATGATGACACACCCTGATCAAATCTTGCCTGTAGCGGCTGATAATCAAGCACAATATGCGAAGGATAAACTAAAATGGTCTGCTCCTCTGCAAGTCGGCTTGATTTCTGTACAAGACCCAGAAAATCACCTGTTTTCAGCTCTACGCTTTCAAAGGTATGTTCACCTCTCGGGATATTCTGAATCTCATATTCTAAAACAATTTCTCTTTTAAACCATGGGTGCACCAGCTTTTTGGCGGTGCGTTCCTGCTGAAAAACATTGCCGCTGATATGTTCCTCTGCCACCAGATAAAACAGTGGAAATGGCAGTGTTCTTTTTAAATGGATCTTGATGGTAAGGTTGGCTCCGGCTTTAAGCTCTCTTGACTTAATCACTCTTACGACATTAAAGTCATTCAATGGATAGACCATCATCATCAGTGAGTAAAGCCCAAATGGAAGAAAGCTGTAGAATAAAAACCAGCTGACAAACCCCCCCTGAAACATGGCATATGAAAAGGTTCCGACTAATAGCACTGTCACCAGTAAAACCTTTGCAACGCTAAGCAGAATCTGAAGCTTCATCACTTTGCCATCCGCTGAACGGGCACTCTTGTACGCGCAAGAATCCGTTCAATCACTTCTTCCGGTTCAATGCCTTCATACCTGGCTTCTGATTTTAAAATCATACGATGCGAGAATACATATGGCACAAGGAATTGCACGTCATCTGGCAGAACATAGTCTCTCCCGTGGAGCATAGCGTACGCCTGGCAGGCTTTCATCAGCGCAATCGATCCACGCGGACTAACGCCGAGATATACATTTGCGTGATCGCGTGTTTTTCCGGCAAGATCAACAATATATTCTTTCACTTTTTCATCAACCATTACTTTCTTAACTTCTTCCTGAAGATGCTGAAGCTCTTCAATCGTAATAACCGGCTGAAGTTCATCGATTGGCGGAGCGAATTGAAGGCGGTTTAGCACTTCCATTTCTTCTTTTGCATCCGGGTAACCCATCTGCATTTTTAATAGAAAACGGTCAAGCTGGGCTTCTGGCAGTGGATACGTTCCTTCATATTCAATCGGATTCTGTGTAGCCATTACGAAAAATGGCTTAGAGAGCTTATGTGTAAATCCATCCACCGTCACGCTGCCCTCTTCCATACTTTCAAGGAGAGATGACTGTGTTTTTGGTGATGTCCGGTTAATCTCATCAGCAAGTACGATATTGCCCATGATCGGTCCCGGACGGAACTGAAATGTCATTTCCTTAGGGTTATAGATTGAAACACCAATTACATCTGAGGGAAGTAAATCCGGAGTAAACTGAATGCGGGTAAACTTCGCACCAACTGATTTGGCGAGCGCGCGTACCATCATGGTTTTTCCGACGCCGGGGACATCTTCTAGTAATACGTGACCCTGGGCAAGCAGTGAGACAAGACTTAATTCAGCGACTGTCCTTTTTCCGATCATGACCCGTTCAATATTATTGAGCACCTGTTCTAATTTCTGGTGATACATGGTATTCCCTCCCATTTCCTATTAAGTTCTCTATACAAGTAAGGTGCAAGACACCTTGATTCTATTGGTAATAGACACTCTATTTAGAATAATAGAAATAAGTGCCACTTACAACTATCGGCACATGCCTGATATTCTGCCCACACAAAAACCGGACTGAAGGATTGCTTCCCCAGCCCGGTCAGGAGAATCAGCAGGGCTAAAAAGAGGCTATTACCATTATGGACCAGCCTTGCTGAAACTAACCGTTATTTCCAAAAATCATCAAATACTGTAATTGGCAGATGACGCTTATGCTGCGTCTTCAAATAATGATTTTCGATTGTTTGTTGTGCCTGTTCACTTACTTTTTTACCTTCAAGGTAATCATCAATTTCATCATAGGTGACCCCGAGTGCTTCTTCATCAGCCACCTGCGGACGGTCATCCTCAAGATCTGCTGTAGGAGCTTTTTTATATAGATGCTCAGGCGCTCCAAGCTCTGCTAACAGCTGCTTCCCCTGCCTTTTGTTAAGCCTGAAAAGCGGCAGAATATCCGCTCCGCCATCACCGTGCTTCGTGTAAAAGCCGGTAATCGCTTCAGCCGGATGGTCTGTTCCGATTACCACACCATTACGCATTGCTGCTACAGCATATTGGGCCTTCATACGCTCTCTCGCTTTTTCATTCCCTTTGACAAAATCACTCAAGGTTACGCCTGCTTCAGCGAGCGACTGAACGCTTGCATCAACAGCCGGTTTAATATTAATTCTGACCGTTTCATCCGCATCCATAAATGTAATGGCATCTTTGGCGTCCTGTTCATCTGCCTGCTCACCGTAAGGCAGCCTAAGCGCGATAAACGTATATTTCTTCTCGCCGGCTTCTTCATTCAGCTCATTAACAGCTTTTTGTGCAAGCGTTCCTGCAAGCGTGGAATCCTGTCCTCCGGATATACCAAGTACAAAGGATGTGAGGAATGTATGTTTTTTAGCATATTCCTTCAGAAAGTCGATACTGCGCCGGATTTCTTCCTTCGGATCTATCTCAGGGTTTACACCCATTTCCTTTACAATCTGGTCCTGCAATATTGCCACAAAGATCACCTCATTACGTTATTTGACTGCGCATTTTTCACAGCCTGCTTTACTTCCTGAATGTTTCTCATTTTATTGTCCCAGCACTTCTGACTAAGGTCGACCGGATATTCCTCCGGATTCATTGAACGTTTATATTCATCCCATAACAGTTCTAGGTTCTCTGAAAGGTGCTGCTTAATCTGATCAGGTGTAGGCAGTTCATATTGCAGCTGCCCGCCTTCTATTACGGTCTGATGAAGATCACGCGCTTCAAAGTTTGTCACGAATTTCGTTACAAAAGTATGCACCGGATGAAACATCTTCAAGTGATCTTCAGCCTGTGGATCTTCTCCTTCAAGCGTAATGTAATCACCTTCTGATTTATTATTTACCCGGTTAATAATGCGGTACACCCGTTTCATGCCGGGAGTTGTAACTTTTTCAGCATTACTTGAAATCTTAATGGTATCAATCATCTCGCCATTCTCATCTTCAATAGAGACAAGCTTATATACGCCGCCGAGCGCAGGCTGATCGTAAGCCGTAATCAGCTTTGTCCCGATTCCCCAGATATCAACAACCGCACCCTGCGCTTTCAGGTTAAGGATCGTATACTCATCAAGGTCATTCGAAGCAATGATTTTTGCATCCTTAAAGCCTGCTTCATCAAGCATTTTACGTGCTTCCTTTGACAGGTAAGCAATATCACCGCTATCTAGGCGGATCCCTTTAAAATTGATACGGTCTCCCATTTCCTTTGCAACTGCAATCGCAGCAGGAACGCCTGACTTAAGTGTATCGTACGTATCTACAAGAAACACACAGTCCTGATGGGTTTCAGCATATTTCATAAACGCAGTGTACTCATCGCGGTATGCCTGAATCATCGCGTGCGAATGGGTACCGGCGATCGGCAGACCGAACATTTTACCTGCACGGACGTTACTCGTCGCTGAAAAACCGCCGAGGTACGCTGCACGTGTGCCCCAGATTGCTGCATCAAGCTCATGCGCGCGGCGTGTACCGAATTCCATTAACACTTCATTTCCGACAACCTGCTTAATTCTAGAAGCTTTCGTTGCAATGAGTGTTTGATAGTTCACAATATTAAGCAGCGCGGTCTCAATTAACTGCGCTTCAACAAGCGGTGCCTCTACCCGCATAATCGGTTCGTTACCAAAGACCAATTCTCCTTCAACCATTGACCTGACAGTCCCTGTAAAGCGGAGACCTCTGAGATAATCAATGAAATCCTCCTGGTACCCTGCTTCATTTTGCAGATAAGTCAGATCAGACTCGCTAAACCTGAAGTTAGTCAGATAATCCAGCGCTCTTTCAAGTCCTGCAAAAACGGCATACCCATTGCCAAACGGAAGGGATCTGAAATAAAGATCAAAAACGGCAGTGCGCTCATGCATGCCGTCTTCCCAATATGTTTTTGCCATGTTGATCTGATAAAGGTCTGTATGCAGCATCAGACTGTCATCAGTATAGTTGCCTAATGTGTCCATAAACGATTAGCTCCTTACCGCTACTTTACTTCCGCCCCAAGCGACGAAGCGAAATGATCAAGCGCCCATTCATGGCCTGCCTGATTAAAGCTTGCTGCCGCTTCCTTGTGCACAACAATTTGAAATCCCCTGTTATAAGCATCTACTGCTGTATGCAGAACACAGATATCTGTACACACACCAACGAGGTGCACTTCCGTAATGCCCCGTTCACGCAGAAGCTGCTCAAGGTTTGTCCCGGCGAAAGCACTGTAACGCGTTTTATCTATATATATCACATTTTCATCATCTTGAATCATATCATAAAACTTCTGCAGCGCCCCGTACAGATTTCTTCCTTCAGTCCCATGGATATTATGAGGTGGAAAAAGCTTTGTTTCAGGATGATACGGATCGCCTTCCTCATGGAGATCAATCGCAAAAACGACTAGGTCTCCATTCTTGTGAAACTCACTCGTCAAACCCACAACTTTCTTCTCAATCGCCTGTCCCGGCTCGCCACACGTCAATGCACCACCTGTTGCCACAAAGTCATTTGTATAATCAATGTTAATCAAAGCACGTTTTGTCATCAGCTTAATCTCCTTTTTAGAACAGATAACTTCATTATACTTTACTGATGTAAAGACACAAGTCACTATACGTGATCGTTGTTTCACAAAACATAGTGGGACAAAATATAATCATTTCGTCAGTTAAAAGACACTTAAATTTATGTCTAAGTACAGCGAAACGAGAAAGAGGATGAGACATATCTCACCCTCTTACATTAGATTATTTGTTTCCCCTGCTGACTGAGTGCATAGTAAATCCCATGCTGAAGCGTCTGGAAGCAGTGAAAATCAGAAATATTAATACCTGACTCAGCAATGGTGATACTCAATTTCGCTGACAGTCCAACAAGCACGGTTTCCGTACCAATGAGGCGTGCGGCCCCGCTGATTTTTTCGAGCAGGCTTGTCGTCAGCTGGTCAATTTCGTCATCAAGCGCGGTCAAATCAAGCACAAGATAGCTTGCCTGATACGAAGGAAGCTTACTTAATGTGTTATAAACGAGCTCTTCTGCCCGTTCCTGGTCATACTTGCCAAGCAGTGGTACTACAACAACACCGTCAAGAACCGGGATAATCGGAGATGAAATCTGTTTAATCAATTCCTTTAAATCTCTCGTCTTATCCTCTACCATTGCTTCAAGCTGAAGAATCTGCTGAGACTCTTTTTTTCTTGAAAGTGCATGAATGTTCTGGCTGATTGTAATATCTGAAGGGAAATATTCAATAACAGTTGTCTCTGCTCCGGCAATCTGATCCTCTTTAATCTCAAACCAGACATTCCGGCCAAAAAACACACTGAAAATACCTGCGTAATGAGCAGGCAGGAAATTCCCTCTGCGCTTTTTCCCCTGGGCTTTATTAATTTTATATTCCCAGCTGTCTTTTAACCTGACCCTCAGCGTCTGTGATTCAAGGTCGAGGTCTTCGATATGGGCATAACCCCAGCCGGCTGATGCATAGGTCGCTGTAATCATGTCAGCAGCTTCTTCCACCCCGACATGCTTTAAATCTTCAAAGTATTTCCCTACAACTGTTCCCTGTCTGAACCCGGCCGTTTCAAACACAAGGGTAGAAGCCTCTTCCCCTGATATTTCTTCAATCGTATCGAAGAATTCCTTCATTGCGCTGGTAATCCAGAATAAAACAGCGTCTTCCTGTTCAAACAGGAATTCCCCCTTCGAAAGATCCCAGTCAAACTGAAGCCCGTCAATATTAATACTGTGATTATTTTTCATTAGATCACCTTTGCTTTTATGTATTTAATCCTGTGATTTTAATACTAACAAAGTTCAAATATTTTCTCTAATCCTACTTAAAATTACAGCCAGGAATATTTCGACTTCATTTTCATCTTTACATCAGATCTTAGGGAAGTTTGTCACGTGTGCATCTTCCTGGCTGCTTTTTCCCATATGTTTTTATATAAAAATGCGGCACCATTCAATACAATAGCAGGCAATCTTTTAGGGAAGTAAGATTTGTGATAGTATTTCCACACCTTTTTCAAATCATCCCACTGTCTGTCGTATGCTTTATCCTGTCTGAAGCGTGCAAGATCAATCATCATAATATGCCCGTCAGGCTTTAAGATAATATTGCGCAAGTGCACATCAGACGGCTTTAATCCTCTGTTTCTTGCTACACCAAGCGCTTCATCCACTTCATCAATATGCTTCTTTTCAATCCTGATCCCTTCTGACAGACACTGAAAAAACGTCTTCCCTTCAACATAATCAATGACCAGATAATGAGCACCCGAATCATAGACAGCCGGATAGAACTCACTTCCTGCAAGCAATTGATAAATTTCCGCTTCTTCTTTTGCCGTTTTTTCATGACCCGGAAAAAATACTTTCATTACTTTATTTTCGTCCTTTATTTTAAATACTGCTGCGCTTCTGCCAACGCCAATCAGCGTACACTCAGATGCGGCGCTCAGTACTGAATGATCCGTACTAAATTTGACACTATCAGCTAATCCACTGTAATCCTTCATAAGATCAGCCCTCTCGTTTTTCGATGTGATCTTCTATTTTACAGTAAGCAGACTTTCTGCAGAAGCAGTTTGACCTGAACCATTGAAAAAGGCCCCCCGCAGGAGCCATGATCTGTTACATTGTATTACCTTTAGCCGGGATCGGATTTTCCTTTAAAATCTTTGCGAGGTGCAGGGTATTATAAGCAAGCATCTGAATATGGGACTGAGTAAATTCACTCTTATATCCTTCAGCTTCAATATAAGAAGGACCCGGTCCTGCTTCTCCAACCCAGTAGGCATCCACATTCGGAGGTACTGTAAAACCGATATGCGACAAACCGTAAAGAACTGAAGCAGCTGCCTGTTTTGCACCATCCTCATTACCTGTAATCAGGACACCGCCGACTTTATTATAATAAATCGCCTGACCTTTATCATTTGTATCACTGCTGCCGCCATACAATCTCTCCATTGCCACTGTTGCAAGACTGCTCTTTTCACCAATCCAAAGCGGTGTCCCAATCATGACAATGTCCGCTTCTTTTACTTTCTCATAAATCTCAGGCCACTGATCATCCCCACCCATATCTGTATCGATACCAAATGCAATGTGATAATCGGCAAGGCGGATGATTTCCACTTCAGCCTCTTCCTGTTTAAGTATGTCAGCAACCTCTTTTGCCATATAACCTGTATTCGACTCTTCCTCAGACGACTTCAGTGATGCATTCAAAATAAGCGCTTTGATTTTTTCCATCGTATCCCTCCAAAAATTTACTGTCTTATTCTACCTACCCGAAACTGAATAGTTAAACCATTAAAGCGCATACTAGCTGTTGACTGAACCAGTCAATTTTGCAAAGGGGGATTTTCATGGGAATTTTAAGTGGAGCACCTAAAAATGAACCGTTACATTACGGTGAAATCTACGGGGTCTGGTCTGCACTGCTAAAAGCTAAGGCTGGTATCGCAGCAAATCAGACGATGCTGAACCATGCAGGTGATCGCGAGTTAAGACAGCTGATTGAAGAAGCGATCAAAATGGGTCAGAGTGAAGCAAGACAGCTGGAGGACCTGCTGATCGAGCATCAGATCCAGGTTCCACCGTCACCCCCTGCCCGTGCAAAAGCAAGTATTGATCAGATTCCTGACGGTGCGCGTTTTCAGGACCCTGAAATTATCGCATCCATTGCGGCAGCAACAGGAACTGCGATGACCACTGACAGTCAGATGATCGCCCAATGTATCCGTGAAGATGTCGGACTGATGTTCGCACAATTCCACACGGAAAAAGTGGCTTTTACTGCAAAAACACTGCGTCTCAGCAAAGAAAAAGGCTGGTTAATCCCGCAGCCTCTATACCAGATCAAAGAGATGGCACACCAGGGATAACCGAAAAACTGCCACAGACGAGCGTCCTGCACCGCTTATCTGTGGCAGTTTTAAATTTATTCAGGAATCTTTTACTGATTCAGTTTAGCTCTTTTTGTAATAGGGAATTGAATACTTTGGACCTCATACTTTTTACATAGAAAGGACATCTATATGAATGAGCTTAATACAGTAAAATTCCACAACTTTGATGAAGCCGCTGACTCCATTTTAAAAATGATGGCAGGTATGCTTGATATCAATACATTATTTATTGCTAAAAACGATCAGCAGGTCAATGAAATTGTAAAAGTGGTTAATCAGGATAAAGAATTACTGCAGCCTGGAGAACAGCTTCCATTTAAAGATACATATTGCAAAGTCAGTGTTGATCATGGAAATGAACCACTTTTCATTCCTGACATTACTGATCACGAGAGTACAAAAAGGCTTGCCGTTACACAAAATCTTGGCAGTGGCAGCTTTGTCGGGATTCCAATTTATTTTGCAGACGGGAAAAATTACGGTACGATCTGCGGACTTGATACAAAGCCATTTAATCTGACTGATGAAGAGATAGAACTGCTTGAGACGATGAGCTCTTTACTGTCATATGTGCTGGAGCTTGACGGTGCACATAAACAGATTGATAATTTATCCGTCCCGATTGTACCTGTTACAGCAGGCGTGGCTATTTTACCGATTATCGGAACGATTAATGAAATCAGAGTCGGCAGAATTATCGAACTGACATTGAACAGAAGTCAGGAACTTGGGCTTGATCATCTGATTATTGATCTTTCAGGCATTATTTATGTCGATGACCTTGTGATCGGATCTCTTCTTAAGATCGTTAATCTGCTTAGTCTGCTCGGTGTTCACGCTGTGCTGACGGGAATCCGTCCTGAAACGGCTATGCAGGCGAATCAGTCACAGATCGATACTACGAAATTTGACGTTGAAACAAATCTTGAGGGCGCATTAATGAAGCTTGGTTTTCAATTAGAGAAAAAATAAAAAAGTTCTCATCCTTTGAATGAATTGGATGAGAACTTTTTTTGCGTTCGAAGAGGCATGTGGTAAAAAATCACGTGGCCGGCGCAGCGTTCAATGATTCAAGGGGGCGATCCAATTAAGCATTGGAGTGATTCAATGCTGCCGGGAGACAAATCAGTTATGCTCAACCAAAGAAGCGCTGATCCATATAACCGGATCAATGAATCGATTATCCCTGGCTGATGAACCAATTTCCCTTGCCCGGCAGCTAATTACTATGCATGCACTGCCTCCCACTCCCTGCAAAGGTTAACCCGCAGCAGCTTCAGCCTTTTTCATTTTTTTAACGGTATAGAAGAAATAAAGACCAATCACCGCATAAGTTATAAGCAGGCCGGTAATCAGCCTCGCTTCCAGACCAAGAGACGTCATTCTGAGTAACAGCTCCGGCACATGTACAGCAGCAAGCATGACCGGCAGCACTGCCGTTTTCGCCCACACAGAAATCCAAATCAGTATCGCAAGTAAAATGACGCCTACTGACATACTTGCTGTTACACCCAGTTCAATGCCCGGCATTTCTGTATACATATCCCAAAACACAAGACTCATGAACAGCACCATATTCACAAAGATCGGTATCATGATCAAAAAGAATTCCTTAACCCTTGAAACCTGCCTGCTAGTCGTATATTTAAAAACCCCGAAAATCATCAGAATGAACAAAATACTCATGATCACACTTCCACCGATCATGGCATAACTGTAGCTTAGTTTCATGTTCTCCATTAACTGTCCGATGACTGAAAATGAAATCACACCGAAAACAATCAGCGGAATATACTTAAGCCAGCCTTTTTTATCGAACTTCATTTCACCGGAGATCATCTCCATGTATTCCTTCGGTGAGTCACCAACTACCTGTTCAATCGGCTTTCCGTTCTGCTCCGCTTCTGCGAGGTGTACTTCAAGCTCTTCTGCAATTTCATTGATCTCCTCACTGTTTTTTCCTGAAGAAAACAAGTAAAGTCTTAAATCATCAATAAACCTTCTGCTTTCCTTTGATAATTCAGGCACTGCCTTCACTCCCCTCTTTTGTCTCCTGTCTGATTGCTTCATTTACACTTTTCTCTAACCTTTTCCATCTTTCAAGGAAT
Source organism: Jeotgalibacillus malaysiensis (assembly GCA_000818095.1). Taxonomy (NCBI): domain Bacteria; kingdom Bacillati; phylum Bacillota; class Bacilli; order Caryophanales; family Caryophanaceae; genus Jeotgalibacillus; species Jeotgalibacillus malaysiensis. Next base: position 969,643 of record CP009416.1, on the reverse strand, counting down.
GCTTCAAGCTCATTGTGACCTTTATCAGTGAGTGAATAATACTTTCTTTTCGGACCGGCAGTAGATGCCTTCTTAACTGAAGTGACCAGTCCTTCACGCTGCATTCTCATTAAAAGTGGATAGATCGTCCCTTCACTTACTTCACCAAATCCATATTCACTCAGCCGCTCCGCCATTTCATATCCATATACTTCTTTCCCTCGGATAATGGCGAGCAGACAGCCATCAAGGATCCCTTTCATCATTTGTGTATGTGACATCAGTATCCCGCCATTTCATTATCTTGTATTACAAGGTATATGAATAATATACATTTAAGTATCTTGTAATGCAAGGTATTATTTAATATATTTTTCCAGGGATTATATCCCTGGCCGCCATCAAAACTTATAAATTTACATCCTGATACAACCTGTGCTAAATTAATCCCTATCTTACAAATAGGAATTGGGGGTTTTCAATATGACACAACAGGTTCAGGAAACACCAAAAGGCTGGATCCGCGGGCGTTCTACTTTCGTCACTGATCTTGCCCCAATGCAAAAGCCCTTTGTCATACTTGGTATTGTAGCCGCTCTTGCACTTTTTGCTGTCATTCTATATACAACTGATATCGTTCAGGGCGTGCTATTTCTGATCGGGATTGCACTTGGACTGACATTACTTTATGCAAGATTCGGCTTTACTTCTGCTTTTAGACGATTAATGTCTGTCGGGAATGCACAGGGTATTCAGGCTCACATGGTGATGCTTGCTGTTGCATCTACATTATTTGCATTTATCTTAAGCAGCGGTTTCAGCTTTACCGGCACCGCTCCTACAGGCTATGTATCTCCAGTTGGTATCAGCGTGCTATTTGGCGCATTCATCTTTGGAATCGGGATGCAGCTTGGAAGCGGATGTGCATCAGGTACGCTGTATTCTGTCGGCGGTGGCTCTTCATCTATGATTCTGACGCTTTTAAGCTTTATTGCCGGTTCAGTACTTGGCGCTTACCACTTTACTTTCTGGATGGAAGAAACCTGGGCTGCCGAGCCTTTTTCACTGGCTGAATCTACTAATCTTGGATTCTTCGGTGCGTGGGCTGTACAGATGGGACTCTTTGCAGCAATTTACTTCGGACTGAAGTTCATTGCAGCGAAGAAAAATCCTCCTGCGATGAAGCCGTTACCGACAACAACAGGCTTTAAGAAGATCTTCCGCGGGTCATGGCCTCTCCTTACAGCTGCCATTATTCTGGCTGTACTGAATGCACTTACGCTGACTGTAAGAGGCACTCCGTGGGGCATCACTTCAGCTTTTGCACTGTGGGGTTCTAAGTTTCTGGAGCTCTTTGGTGTAGACGTGGCTTCATGGGGTTACTGGCAGGCAAATGCTGAGCAGCTCCAGAACCCGATTCTTGCAGATTCAACAAGCGTTATGAACTTTGGTATTATCCTTGGCGCATTTATTGCCGCTTCTGCAACCGGTGCATTCAAGCCAGGAAAAATTAAACCCGGTATCGCCGGCGCTTCAATTATCGGCGGACTGCTGATGGGTTATGGTGCAAGACTTGCATTTGGCTGTAATATCGGCGCATACTTCGGCGGCATTGCATCATTCAGTCTACACGGCTGGGTATGGGCTGTTATGGCGATGCTTGGTACAGGACTTGCGTTATTTATCAGACCTTTCTTTGGACTTAAGAATCCAAAACCAAAGGATTCAATCTGTTAATCAAAAAACTCCCGCACGGTTGCGGGAGTTTTTTTATTCAGCTTTTATGATTGATTTTCACCAGCACTTTAGCCGTCACTGCAAGTACCGGCAGCTCAATCAGCGGACCAATAACAAGAATGAGTGCAATCAGCGGTTCATTCGGAAAGGCTGCCACTGCAATTGCGAGTGCAAGCGGTGAATTTCTGGCAAGTGTCGTCATCGTCAGACTAACCCGGTCCTTTGAAGGCAGTCTGCACAGCTGACCGGTTTTTTGACTGATCAGGAAATTCACGATAAAAAAGATGGCAAGCGGCGGCAGGATCTGAAGAAATACAGTGGTGTTCTCAAGAAGCATATTTCCCTGCGCTGCAAACATGGCAGTAATCGCCAGGATAAGAAATAATACAGGCAGGTTCTCCAGCCGGTCCGATTCAAGAATGCTTCTATCTTTGACTAGCTTTTTTGTGAGCGAGGCCAGGATCAGCGGTATAATTAATACCCACAAAACGCCTTCTGCCAGATAGACACCCTCCACCGTTTCACCGGCTCCAAAGAAAATGAATAAATAAACCGGCAACAGCAGAATCTGCAGCAATAGATTAAGCGGCAAAATAGATGCCGCCAGCGCTATATTCCCTTTTGCGACACCCGTGAAAATCAAATACCAATCCGTACACGGCGTCACAAGCAGCATAATCAATCCGATCGCAAGCGCCGGCTGATCAGGAAAAAAGATGATCGAGAGCAGCCACGCAAAAACAGGCGTCCATACAAAATTAATCAATACAGCACTCGTACTGAAGACTTTATTTTTAAAAGAAGCTTTCACGTTTTTTAATGGAATCTGTAAGAATGTCAGATAAATCATCAGAGCAAGCAGCGGCAGAATCAGTGCTTCTCCGAGATTCCCTGCTCCATCAATCTGACTCAGAATCAGTCCAGCTGTAACCGCCCCTAAGATCAAAAACGTATATATTTTTTCAAACCATTTCATTTAAACTCACACCTGACAAATTATATTGAATCAAATCCGTCCCTGAACATTCTTCCAAACACTCTGAAAAGCAAGTATACCAGACGTAACGGCAGAATAATCAGCTCCGGAACCCAGATCAGGATATCCGTCACGACATCCCAAAAGCTGTACTTCCCCTCTTCTTTACGCTTCTTTGATTTCGCCTTTTTATTTTCACGCCATTTCCCCATCATCTGCAACCCCTTTGATCATTCATTTTACTTTTATACGGACTTAAAGCACATGAGTTTCAAAAAATTGGTGAAACTTGTATCGCTCATTTACGTATAACAGTTATCAAATTTTCACGGGGAGGTACTCACATGCGAAACATGATCACAAATATTTTAAGCGGTATTGTCATTATTGTTGCAGGCTACAGCTTTCTTTCAGGCGACCGGTCTGTGATTCCTTTTTATATGTTTCCGCTGGCACTGCTCCTGCTCATCATTGGTGTTGAACGATTGAAAGACTATAAATTGCTGTTTGGAGTCTTTTCAATAGCTGTTTCAGCCTTTGTCTTTTTTGTAGCAGGTTATGTCTCGTTTAATGGACATTAAAAAACCGTCAATGCATCATCGCATAGACAGTTTTTAAGGTGCAAAACCATAATAAGTCAGGACAAACCCGAACATTGCTATGTATCCGCCTGCAATAAAAGCTGCAACAAGCAGCACCTTCATTGCAATATTTACTGCAGCCTGCTGAAATCTGTGATTGATCCACTTGAACCCTTTATTTGAAAATAAAATAATGAGTGGAATGATATAAAGATAGGCAAATGTAGCAACCCAGTTAAACTTCGCAGCAAATCCGCCATCAACCGGTGAATCGAACAGCTGGTATTGACTGCTGATGCTATACAGCCCGATCAAAAATACCACAGACAATACTGAGAAATAAATCATCACAATGAGCAGCATTTTTCTGTTTTCTTTTCTGAATACAAAAAATAAAAGGAGCAGTAATCCGGCTAACATTGCCGCTTTGATTATTAGATCAATCCATACATAAGAAATATTTACCTGCTCCCTTCGCTTACTTCCTCATTATACTTTTCTACAAGCTTATTATTGTCACTCGTTCCATACGCTTTTTCGAGCTTTGGCCGGAGTTTTTCCCATAACAGATTTTTCTCATATACATCCATATCAAATCCGTGGTTCAGCTGTTCAACTGTCAATCCAAGCGCTTCGGCATATGCCATTTGAAGCGGTGACTCAAAAGACTGCGTGACATTATCAATATACTCATTTAATTCTTCTTCACTCACAGTTACACCGTATTTCGTCTCGGCAATTTCCTTCCAGACCCGATCTTCAGCCAGTCGTTCTTTGGCAATCGCTATAACCTCTTCTTCAGTCAGATCATCCGCATAATACAGGGCTTCTTCTGACAGTGTCCTGATCACCCATTTCTCAAGGTCACCCTCTGTGTCAAAACTTTCAGCCTCTTCCATCACATGACTTAATTGATTGTAAAAATCATCCTGAGTAAATGAATCTGTCATCATAGACAATTCCTCATTACTTTTCATTTCAATATCAGCTACTGCACTCTCTTCCGGGGCACATCCAGACAGGAAAAATAACGTGGCAATGGACAACAGAAAAATGTGTTCCTTCATAAATTGATATGCACCTCCATTTACATAACGATTCGACAAAAAGAGACTTAAGTCCTTCTTATTTTAAACAAAAATGTGAAAAACGATTCATCTTATACAATATGATATGATTTATATTAAAATCGCATTCATGAATAGAAAGGAAGTTACATATGAATATACTCTGGGATTATGATGGCACACTTTTCAACACTTATCCTGCCTATGCAAAGCGGATGAGTCAGGTATTAGGCGGTCAAGTATCTGAGGAAGACTGTTATACTGAACTGAAAATTTCTGCATCTCATGCAATCAGTAAATTTCAGATGACTCCACCGCAAATTGAGGAATACAACGACTTAATCAGCGCAATCAGCCCTGAAGAAATGCCGCCGTTTGATCATGTTGAAGAAGTATTAAAACAGGCTGACTGTAACGTGATCATGACGCACAAAGACCAGGTGGGCGCTTACAAAGTACTCGACTACTATGACTTCACAAAATACTTTTCCGAAATCATCACAGCTGATCACGGCTTCCCGCGCAAGCCTGACCCTGCATCATACAAATACCTGCACGATAAGCATCACATCGACCTTGCAATTGGCGACCGCGAACTCGACATCATCCCCGCCAAACAGCTCGGCATGTACACCTGCCTTTTCCAAAACAATAAACCAGCTGACTTTCACCTGGAGGACTATAAAGACTTTTTTAAAGTAGTCTTTTTTTAATTGAGTATCGTTTTGAGGCATGAATGCATAAAGATATTAATTTTTTTAATCATCCATATTGATTGAATACTCTCTGAGTGCAGCGAAGCGTAGGGCGGCGACTCCACCGGGATATGACCGACAGCTGAGACCCCGCAGGGCAAAGCCCGAGGAGGCTCAGCGCGGTCCCCGGGGAAAGCGTCCGCCCGAAGCGTAGCGAAACGTTTTATAAGCCGTCACCCGTATTTTTCAGCCCCTCACTTCAATTAAATTCCCAAAATCCATCACTTACCTATTTACAAAACAGAACAAGCGTTCCTATAATATTGGAAAGGGGCGTGAACAAAATGAATAAAGACCGCGGCACAATTAAGTGGACCTCAATGATGCTGCCTGAACACGTGAAAATGCTGAAGGACTTTTACGAAGAAATGGAACAGGAAACAAAACCCGAACTTGATGAACAGATGTTTGACATGATTTTTCTTGGCATCCAGGAAGCGCTCGAATTCCGGCAGAAGGTTGACCTGAAAATTTTCGAACACAACAGACGAGACAGCGTAAAAGGTATCATTACACTAGTTAACTATCAGCAGCGCTATCTGCTCATGACAACTTCGGATCATATGAAAAAGACCATTCCCTTTGATCAGGTGATTGGTCTTGAGGTTGTGTGAGCACAACTGTATGAATGCGGCTTACTGCATATCTGACAACCGGCAGTGAGCCGCTTCATTTTTAATTTTAAGCTATGTTAAAGATCAATGTTGTTTTTGCACAGCTGGTGATTGGAGTGGAAGGGGGCGACTCCCAGCAGGAGAAGCGTGACAGATGAGACCCCGCAGGCGAAGCCGAGGAGGCGGGGATGGCGCCATAAAACGGCGCACCTGCTAAAAAGCGTCCCCCTGAAGCGGAAATCAACAGCCTACTTTAACAAAGCTTATTTTTAAAACGTATACTCACTCAACAATGATTCAAGCTTCAGTGCATAACCCATTTTGCCTTCAACTTTTAACTTCCCGAACATAAATGCGCCTGACGCGCTCAGATCCCCTTCAATCATTTTCACTAAATCTTTCTCACTCAGTTTTAGCGTACAATTCGGCTCCCCTGAACCTGCTTCTTCAATCGACGCTTCTCCATGCTTTAAGACCAGCTGCTTTGCTTCCCCTTCTTTCAGCTGAAATTCATAGCGTACATTTTCATTCTGAATCGGATCCGGATTTGCGTTCATCGCTGTTGTCATTCTTGACCATACTTCTGACATGTTCATATCCCCTTTGTCTGAATGTAATGAATACTCATTCATTTTACCATAGAGGAATCATTCTGGTATGTAAATCAATGATTTCATTAAAAAAGATGAGACTTAGTTGTCTCATCTCTCATTATCCTATTCAAGCCATTCATCAAAGCTTTGTCCTGTTGATGCAAAAATATAGTCAGCAGGTGTATCACCGTTCGGGTCCTCCATAAACGGATCTGCACCGTACTCAACGAGTAACGCTGCTGACTCACGGTCCTCATAGCTGACTGCCGTCATAAGTGGTGTTGAATAGTTATCCATTACATTTGGGTCTGCACCTGCATCAAGTAATAACCTAATCATATCAGTATCCATATTATAAGCTGCATACAGTAAAGCAGTCGTTCCTTCATTGTCTGCAGCATCGATTGCAGCACCTTCATTCACCAATGCAACCACCTCGTCAGTGTCACCCATTGATGCAGCATCCATTAACGGCGTTGTGCCTATATCAACTTCTTCATAATATGGATCATCTGCTGCTAATAAATCATCAGGAAGGATTGAAGCAAATACCACACCTGCTAATGCCATTGTCACAATCACTGCCACATAAGCTCCGGCAAGTCCTCCAAATAAGAGTCCTGCACCAAGTACAATTCTCCCTGGCTGCTGCGTGTATCTGTAAGTAGTAGAAGGGTTCATAAAGCGTTCGACTGATAAAATTCTTTTCGGTAAAAGTGGATGTGTTGAAAGCACCTCGCTTAACCATACTGCTCCATTTGACTCGGAATGAATCTGCTCAAGATAGGCATCCTCATCCACTTCACGGTACATCACTTTACCAACACCAAGCAGAGTCAATGCACGCTTTGCAGCTTCCACATCCTTAATTTGATAAGCTGCTTCCCTGTCACATGTATATTCGCATGAACGGCTGTACGCCTGCGATAAAAACGGCACAAACTGTGCAGGAAGTGTGAGAATGTTTTTCCATACGTGATTACGTTTAATATGTGCGAGTTCATGCGCAATAATAAAGTCCAGCTCTTTCTGTCCATTTTGTCTTGCAAGCTCAAATACCTCTGAGTAAAGCACAATCATATTACGTCCGAAGAACCTTGTAGCAAATGCATTCAGTGCTCCCTCGGACTGGATGACAAAGAAGTCAGGTACTTTCTTCAATCCCATTTCTTTTGATAAAATAACCGCGCGTTCATAGACATCTGAAAATTGTCTATCGCTGACTCTAACACCATTTCCTCTGATTGATCCAAGCATTAAAGCATTTGTAAACAGCACAACCGCAAGAACAGCAAGCGCTATTCCGATACCGATAATAGAAACAGCCGCTACCATATAGATCAGCACACTGAAAATGGCTGACAAAATAAAGTAAACTGTTTCTCTTTCTGATTTGATTCTCTGATGATTCAACGGTCTTCCCTCTGAGTATGTATGATATTGTAAAGAATTTCTAAATATTAGCTGATCATCTTGAAAATGACAATACAGAAATATATTTTTATAGCGCAGACTAATGATTTTTCAATATGTGATACGATAAAAAGATAGAATATTAAATTGAGGATTTGAGGTCAGACATGGAACATATACGTACAAGAACAAAAAGAGTAACGAAAAAAGGTGTCGTTGGCATCCATAAATACGATATCCGTAAAAAAGACGATCAATATCTTGTCTTCTTCAGTTCAAAATCACAAAACAGTCATCATTATAGTGAAGAGGAAGTTGTTGGGGAATACGCCTCCCTTGATGAAGCGCAGGCTTACCTGAAGGAAACAATGGGCGCCTTTGATTCACGCCCTCTGTCATTTAAAGTAGGGTTCAGCCTGGCTAACCTGATTGTGTCAGTATTGCTTGGATTTTTTGTCTATCAGTTCAGTGAAAATGTGCTTTTATCAGGGGGCATGGAGGCTGATACAGCACAGGTCGCAGGTATGATGACAGGTGTGGTGATTACCTTCATTTCACTTATTATTATTAATCGTATTTTAAGCCGGATTGGCTGATGAAATTGCTTATATGACGGCTCTTTCGTGGTATAATAAATGTATAGGAACTCATAAAAAAGTGGGGGAATCGCTGAATGAAAGATGTCAAAATCGAATCACCGGAGTTTAAAAGAATCATGAAGAATCTGCATCTCGAAAACCTGTCTCTCAATAAAGGGTTACAGGAAAAAGTGCTCGAGACGATTAATGCAGATAAGCCGATTACACCTTCAGTGATTAAGGACCTGCTGTCACGTGGATAAGTATATCAGCAGTGAAAATGATGATTTCCTGCTGAAGTATAATCTGCTTGGGGTAACAAATGAAGAATTACTCATGGAGGCTGAAGCCCTGACCTTTTCACTGCGTGCTGCAGAATTTGTGAGAAAGCAATACAAGGTCTCTTCTTTTGATATTCAAAGCTTTAAAGACCTTCACCGTCATTTTTTTCAGGATATATATCCTTTTGCCGGGAAGTTCCGGACGGTTCAGCTGATGAAGGGTAACACCCGGTTTTGTCAGGCGCAGTATCTGGATTCGTATGCCGAACAGATTTTCAAGGAGCTTGCTGAAGAGCAGGAATGGTCAACACTTGAAGTTGCTGCAAAAAGACTTGCCTATTTCAAAACGGAGCTGAATATGCTGCATCCGTTCCGTGAGGGAAATGGCCGAACGATCCGCTCATTCCTTCATGAATATGCGCGATCAAGAGGCATTGAATGGCAGTATGATCAACTGGATCGGACTGAGTATATTAATGCAATGATTCGTGCAGTGACAGACCTTTCTGATCTGGAACTCTTGTTCAGGCAAACAATCAGTTATACTGATCGACCAATATAAAAACGTTCAGCCCCATCGTAACCGGCTGAACGTTTTTTAGTACGGTAATATCAACTTTATACGTAAAGTAACGATAGGGTCTTCCTTCTCCGTCAAGCATTGGCACGATCGTTGAGTTTACCCATAAAACCGATCCGTCTTTCTTTTTATTCAGCATCTCCCCCTGCCACATATGACCATGTCTGAAGCGTTTAACTGCTTCAGATCATTGTGCCGTATCATAGGATGGATGAAGCATTTTAGAAAAGTGACAGTTAATTAATTCCTGCTCTGAATACTGCGTCATTGTACAGAAATTTTCGTTTACATATTCAAAACGTCCACCAGTATCTATAAAAGCTACAGCCAGGTGATGATCAACAGCATTAATAATGTTTTCAATTGCATGAGAGTCTGAATAAGGCATAGTTTTGTTCCTTTTTTTACTAATATCAAACGATCATTGTGTATGTTTGAAAAGGGAAAAATAACAATTTTTATAATGAATTTGGAAGAATTGAGCTAAAGTCAGTCATAGCAAGGAAAACATGGATCGACAATCTATCTTTCAAATTCGGAGAGGTTCAGTGATTTTCTCCATTCTTTTAGACAGAATCAACCCAATTGCTGCACCACTAATGCTTGATACTAAAAATGCCGGCATAAAAAAGAAAGCACCTGCTTCTGTCCCCATCAGAATCGCTGCATATGGCACTGCTACAAGTGACGCAAGAATGCCGGTACCGATTATTTCGCCGGTTGCAGCCATCCAGACTCTGCCGCTCCAAGCGTAAAAAAGTCCGGCAAGCGCTGCCCCGATCATACCTCCCGGAAATGCCAGAAGCGAACCTGTGCCGGTGAGTATACGCACGACCCCCGTCACAAAAGCAATGACGATGGCCGGTCCCGGACCAAATGAAACTGCAGCAATAACATTGATCGCATGCTGAATTGGATATGCTCTTGCAACGCCTGCAGGGAAGGACACAAATGCTGAGCCTGCAACTGCAATGGCTACGAACATAGCCATGATGACAAGTTTTCTTGTATTCATAAAATCGCTCCTTTATAAGAAGCCACCATTTTCTGCACTTCCTCCTGGACATTCCCCGCTTCTGTAATCGCTGAAATAACAGCAATTCCTGCAGCTCCTGCTTCCCAGACAGCTTCCGCATTGTCAGCTGTTATACCACCAATTCCGATCACAGGTGCTTCAGGGAATCTTTCTCTCACCTGAATGATTTTGCTCACCCCTGAAGGTGCCTTTGCATCTGACTTGCTTTTCGTTCCGTAGATTGGTCCCATTCCGAGATAGTCAGCACCATTTTGAATGGCTTCAGCAGCCTCTTCTACTGAATGCACCGAAACACCTAGCATCATCCGGTCTCCTACGCGGGCTCTTACATCTGATGCCTTGGCATCCTCCTGTCCGACATGAACGCCATCTGCATTTAATTCATGGGCAAGCTCTACGTCGTCATTAATGATAAAAGGAACGCCATACTTTCTGCATAGTGCCTGACATTTCAAGGCGAATTCTTTTAACGACTGCCCGGTTAGTGCATTCATACCTTTCTCTCTTAACTGAAAATGGCTGATTCCTCCCTTAAGCGCCTCTTCAAGCAGTTTAAGTGGATCCCTCTCTCCTGCATTTGGCGTGCCGAGAATATAGTAAATGGAAGGCTTAGTGAACATATCTGATCAGCTCCTTTTGCGCATGATGACGGTAAGCGCTGTGATTTGTAGGACCATGGCCGGCGCCTATATTTAATGAATGCTCTATGGCACTTTGAATGAATTGTTTCGCTGTCAGGAAAGCCTCCTCAATGGAATGTCCTTTAGCAAATTCTGCTGTAAGGGCTGCTGAAAACGTACAGCCGGTGCCGTGCGTATGCTTCGTCGGAATACGTGACGACCTTAGCACTAATGAACCGCCGTGCTGATCAAGGTAAAAGTCTTCGGTAAAGTCCGGATCTTCACTGTGTCCGCCTTTAACAAGCACGCCCTGCGCACCACTTTGAAGTATTTTTTCAGCAGCTTCACGTCTTGTCTTTTCATCCGTGATACTGATCCCGCTCAACGCTTCCGCTTCAGGAATATTCGGCGTCACAACTGTAGCAAGCGGCAGAAGGTGTTCAATCAGTGAATCCTTCGCCTCCTCCTGCAGCAGGCTTGCTCCTCCTTTGGCTATCATGACCGGGTCTACAATCAAATGCTGCCACTTGTAGTGCTTAATATATTTCGCTACCGTTTGAATAGTCTCAGCATCAAAGAGCATTCCGGTTTTCAATGCAGCAATCTCAAAATCCTCACCGACTGCCTGCAGCTGCTTTTCAATATTGTGAAGCGGAACCGGTGCTACGTCTGTTACACCGAGCGTATTTTGAGCTGTTACAGCTGTTATGACCGATGTGCCAAATACATCCAACTCCTGAAATGTTTTAATATCAGCCTGAATGCCTGCCCCGCCTCCTGAATCTGATCCTGCAATGGTCAGTACCTGTTTCATCGTGATCCTCCTTTTTGAATCTTGCTTTCATTCATTGAATACAGCGCATCTATAAAAGCCGTTTTAAAGCTTCCAGGGCTATATGACACGGCAGCCGCATTTTCACCGGCTTCACCATAAAATTGAACAGCTTCCGCTACAGCATCGACTGATTGCTCAACGGTCAAAAACGCTGCTGTCACACTTGAGAGTAAGCATCCCATTCCTGTAACGGACGACATGACCTGACGCCCTGCCTGGATCTCATGCACAATGTCACCGTCTGTCACAATATCAACCGGTCCTGTAACTGCTACAATCAGTCCGTATTTTTTAGCCGCCTCAAGCGCAATCGAAGTTAGATCACCCTCCCCTTCACCTGCATCCACACCTTTTGCAGACCAGTCTTTTCGCATAATGGCAGCGAGCTCTCCTGCATTACACCTGATTGCTGTCACATTCACTTCTTTTAAGATCTGATCAATGACTGACAGGCGATACGAGGTTGCACCCGCCCCCACAGGATCAAGCACGACCGGAATCCCTTTTGTATTCGCTGCCCTGCCCGCAATCAACATACTTTCTACTGACCGCTGATTAAGTGTGCCTATATTCAGTGACAGAGCATCTGCAATAGACGCAAGCTCCTCAACTTCTTCAGCCTCATCCCCCATAACAGGAGACGCCCCAAGCGCCAGCATGCCATTCGCCTGAAAATTTGCGACTACGTAATTTGTTATACAATGGATCAGCGGCTTCTTTTCTCTCACCTGTTTAATCATGTGACACATGCTCCTTCGTTTTGATTGTCCAACTCTCCAGCGTCCATGCCTGCTCCCAGAAGTTCCATTCGTAATAGCTGCTTCTTCTGAAGTGAGTCTTCAACTCTTTGATTCTTTCATCTGACAGGTCCTCTGCCAGTTCATTCATTCTGTTAATCTGTTCTTCCACAAGCTCACCAAACCATTCAGATCCATACGTTTCAATCCACTTCTGAAAAATCGGATGATCCGGTTTTTCATTTTTCAGACGCTCACCAATTTCGTAATACAGCCAGTAGCACGGCAGAATCGCCGCAAGGACATCAGCCAGATCCCCTTCAGCGGACCGGTACATATGAGATACGTAAGCATAAGCGGTTGGAGACGGCTCAAAATTCTCCCAGCCTTTTTCCGTCACCCCAAGCAGTTCCATAAAGGATTCATGCAGCGCCAGCTCAGCTGCACAAGTCTGCTCTGCGTGATGTGCAAAGCTTCTTGTTGTTTTTAAGTCTGTAGCCTTCACAGCACCAAGCGCCTGTACCTTCGCAAAATGGGTCAAATAATACGCATCCTGCATCACATAAAACCTAAATACATCAAGCGGCAGGCTACCCTCAGCGATTCCTTTTACAAACGGATGCTCAAAGCTCGCTTCCCAAAGTTCATTACACTCTTCTCTTACTTCACTACAAAACGTCATTTCATTTCCTCCTTCATAAGATGAGTTTTTCTATAGCCTGATTGAACCAGCTTTGCTAAAAAACATTCATTGTATCTGCACAGCTGATGATTATAGCGGTAAGGGGCGACTCCTATGGCAGGAAGGGACAGGTGAGGCTATGGTGCAGCCTGCTGGCTCACCGCCCGGCCATGAAGTCCCCCTGGAGCTCCAATCATCAGCCATCTTATACAAATAAAAAACGCCGCTTTCCAATTTCTCTGGAAAGCGGCGTATATTAAAAGATTCGCATATACGGCCACTTCCCTACGCTGGTATGATCCAGATCAGGTTCAAAGGGTCCGGACAACAGTCCGTCTCAGCCGGTTTAACCGACTCCCCCAGTGGGTGTTCATTCTATTCAATTATTACTGCAGATTATCAACTGTTCTTCCATCTGCTTCAACGCCCTTTAAATACTTAATCCGGCGCTGTGCAGACGTTTCACTTACCTGCTCGTCCGCATGGTAGGAAGAACGCACCATCGGGCCGGCTTCACAATGCTTGAAGCCTTTAGAAAGCGCAATTTCCTTCAACTCAGCAAATTCATCCGGGTGATAGTAACGTACAACATCCAGATGCTTTTTGGTTGGCTGCAGATACTGCCCCAGCGTCAGGATATCCACATTGTGTGCACGCAGATCATCCATCGCTTCAATCAGTTCTTCCTTCGTCTCACCAAGACCAACCATGATACTTGATTTCGTCGGGATATTCGGTGCAATTTCTTTTACGCGTGCAAGCAGTTCAAGTGAACGATCATACATTGCACGCGCACGCACTCTTTTCGTCAGGCGGCGAACCGTTTCAATATTGTGATTGAAAATATCCGGCTCAGCGTCCATCAGCGTATGAAGACTTTCATAATCACCTTTCATATCCGAAGGCAATACTTCAACTGTACAGCTTGGCAGACGACGGTGAATCGCACGCACTGTTTCAGCAAATACAGCTGCGCCTCCATCGTTCAGGTCATCGCGGGCAACGGCAGTCACAACGACGTGCTTTAAGCCCATCATTTCAGTAGACTCTGCTACTCGTTCCGGCTCACCCCAGTCAAGCTCATTCGGCAGACCGGTTTTTACTGCACAGAATCGGCAGGCTCGCGTACACGTATCTCCAAGGATCATGAATGTCGCAGTCTTCCGCTCACTCCAGCACTCGTGAATATTCGGGCACTTCGCCTCTTCACACACTGTATTCAGCTTTTTCTCACGCATCATTTTCTTCAGCTTCTTATAGGAATCATTCGTATTTAGCTTTACCTTTAACCATTCGGGTTTACGTACATGTTCTTTTGCATTCGTCATACTTTCTGTCTCCCTTCCCGCTTATAACTCCATTCTTCACTCTTATACTTCTCTTCTAGCTCTGCTGCTTCTCTTAACATCTCTTCTGGCGGTGTAAAAGATTCCAGGTCAATCTCAAGCCCTTTCATGAACCCTTCTCTAAATGCATCATTCACTTCTTCAAATGTGACAGGTTTTTCAAGTACATCATTGATTGCAACAGCCCGGCTGGTAAAAGCGCGCCGTGCACGCTCTTTTACTTTTTCACTTGGATAAATGAATAAGTCAAAGAGCTTCTCTACATCCATTGTGATCGGGATAGAGCCGTGCTGGAGAATGACACCTTTTTTACGCGTCTGCGCACTGCCTGCTGCCTTTTTGCCATCAACCATCAGTTCATACCATGACGGCTCTTCAAAACAGACCGCTGATCCTGCCTGCTTCTGCTTTTCTTCAGGAATCGAAAACTCAGCCGGAATCCCGAGCGCACGGTAGCCTTCAAGAATCCCTTTTGATAATACAAGGTAAGCCTCTTTAATTGATTTCGGCATAGCCGGATGATCTTCAGAGACAAGTACACTGTACGTCAGCTCGTCATCATGCAATACCGCTCTACCGCCAGTCTGTCTGCGTACAAGCTCAACGCCGTATTTCTCTGCGTTTTCAAGATCTATACTGCCACCAACTTTTTGAAAAAAGCCGACTGAAATACCGGCAGGCTTCCACCCGTAAAACCTCAGCACCGGCGGGATCTTTCCTTCACTGTGCCAATTCATCAGCACCTCATCCATCGCCATATTAAATGCCGGCGTGCCGTATCCGGAATCAAGAAAATACCACGTTTCTCTCATCATCTGCCTCCTTTCGACAATTACATAAAAAAAACACCACTGCCTTATAAAGGAAGTGGCTTATACGCGTAACTATGTAAGCATACTTCCCTCCGCTGGCATCATCCAGATCAGGTACAAAGGGTTCAGCAAAAGACTGTCTCAGCCACTCGGCTCCCCCAGTAAATAAATTAATGAAATTGTCAGTTAAAGAGTAGCATAATCATTTCCATAACGCAAAAAGAAATTTGTGTTACAGAATCTGTTTCAAGCTGGTACAGCAAATTTCAAACTCCTATGTAATCGTGTTCATTGCTTTTTTAACAGCTATAAATCAAATTTCATCTGTACTATAAAATTTCTGTACTAACACAATAACAGGGTGTGAATTGTATCAAAAGATATAGAGCTTGGGGCGAAAGACTAATTGCAAAATATGTAAGGAAATAGATTAAACAAAAATATGAGAGATAGAAATTCGAGGCGAACGGAGCAGAAGGCGGGGACTCCAGCGGCGGAAAGGGACAGGTGAGACCCTGGAATGCGAAGCATGGAAGGGGCTCACCGCCCGGCCGCGGAAAGCTTCCGCCTGGCGCGCAGTGAGCCGGTTCATTATATTATTAACTTCCCACAGGGTCATCAGCCAGTCTGATACCGCTGAACTGCCATCTCATATGTGGATAAAAGAAATTACGATAAGTCAGCCTGATATGAGAAAGTGGCGTCACACAAGAACCGCCTTTCAGGACAATCTGATTAGACATAAACTTCGCATTATACTCACCAAGCGCGCCATCAAGCGGTTTACTGCGTGGGTAAGGCGTATAGGGACTCTGCGTCCACTCCCATACGTCACCAAATGCTTTTTCAAACCGACCACCGCTGTAGGAATCATCCGGCTGATAGCGGTCATCGTCCATAAAATTCCCTTTTATTTCTTCACCCTTCATCGCGTGCTCCCATTCCTGCTCTGTCGGCAGCCGCTTCCCCGCCCAGCGCGCATAAGCATCTGCTTCATAATAGCTGACGTGCGTGACTGGCGATTCCCAGTCTACCGGTTGCAGACCACTGAGCGTAAAATACGACCATTCTCCGTCTTTCTGACGCCAGTAAAGCGGTGCGTGCCAATTCTCCTGTTTTACCTGCTGCCAGCCATCTGACAGCCACAGCTCAGCACGCTCATATCCACCATCTTCAATAAACGCTAAATATTCGCGGTTTGTCACCGGACGGTTCGCTACCTGACAGCCGTTCAAGTAAGCATCGTGACACGGCGTTTCATTATCAAAAGCAAATTCTTCTCCGTCTGTACCGATTTTGGTCATTCCTTTTTCAAAAGGTGTGAATGTGAGTTCAGGTGCCTTGCCGCCCTGTAAAGCCTTTTGTTCAAATAGCGCAGGGTAAAGCGGGTTAAACGAAAGATTATATTTAATATCCATCAGAATCAGCTCCTGGTGCTGCTGTTCATGCTGGAGCCCCATTTCAATCAGGTCATATAAATGATCCGTTATATCAGTCGTATTAAGTAATTGGTTCACCTGTTCATTCACATGACTGCGGTAGCTGAGCGTTTCTTTTACTGTTGGACGTGAAATCAGCCCACGCTTGGACTGTGGATGAAACTCTCCTACCGTTTCGTAGTAGGAATTAAACAGATAGAAAAATTGTTCGTTAAAAGGTTCATATCCATCCACAAACTCAGTCAGAATAAATTTTTCAAAAAACCAGGTCGTATGCGCCAGGTGCCATTTTGTCGGGCTGACAAATGTATCCGCCTGTAAAATAAAGTCCTCAATCTCCATTCCAGCGACCAGCTTTTCACTATACGCACGAATATCCTGAAACATCTGTTGAATATTTTTTGATTTTGTTACACTCATCATTTTCTCCCCTTACATATGTATTGTTAAAGATTGTTATTCCCTTCAGCAGATTGACGTACACTTTATTTTAAAAATAATTGTGATCAGCTTCTGATTTTTAAAGAGTCATTGTATGATGGAACACATATATAAAGAAATGAGTGATTGAATTGAATCCATGGGAAGCAACACACCCGGTATCACTGGAAAAAGCGAAAGAGAAAATTGAACGTGACTTTCCCTCTTTAAAACCCGCTTCAGTCAAAGCATATGGATCAGGCTTTGATCATACGGTTTATGAGGTTAATAGAGAGTTCGTCTTCCGCTTTCCACGCAGAAAGCTGGGCTATGAAGCGATGCAGTTTGAAAATAGAGTGCTCAAAAGCCTGGAAAGACTTAATTTCGAGGGAGGGTTTGAATATCCAAAGCCCGTTTTTTATCAGGAGGCTGAAGGGGATGATTATCCGTACGTCGGCTTTACAAACATTAAGGGAAGCGTGTTAACAGAGGAAACTGACACAGATCTTTTACATCATCATGCCAAAGAACTCGGGATTTTCCTGAAAAAACTGCATGCCCTTCCTGCTGACCAGATCGATGCAGATCCTGACCATCTTCATCGCCTGTCGACTAAGCTTCGGAAAAAACATTTCCATGACATTGCGTCTGAATCCGAACCCGTGATCCCGCGTGCATTATATAAAGAACTGATACATTATATTAAAAATCTGGAGGAATGGGAGAATGAACCCGGTACCGTGCCGCTCCACGGTGATCTTCATCCGAAAAATATGATTGTCCGTGAAGGCCGGCTGACGGGGATTATTGACTGGGGAGATGCACATATCGGTCACCCCGCTGTTGATCTATCTGTCGGGTATGCGTGTATGACGCCTGAGGTACGTACAGTATTCTTTAAGGCTTATGGTGAAGTCGATGAGCGGACACAGGATCTCGCAAGGTTTAAAGCTGTATTTATTATGACAGTTCTTGTGCGTTATGCGAAAAACACAGAGGATCAGGACGTGCTGAGATGGGGACTGGCAGGGCTTGAGAAGTCGCTTAGTTAGTTGATGGAGTGGTTTTAGATCCAGCGTGACTTCGCTCATTAATTGGCTCAAAACTGGTGCTTTATGTATCATCGCGGTGATCAATTGGATCAGCTCCCAGGATAATTGAACAAATCACTTATGGGATCTGGGTAATTGATTCATCTCGCCTTATATTCGGCTCAGCATTCAACCTAATTGAATCACCGCTACCGTTATTTGACCCACCGGCTCCACGCTATCAAAAAGGAGAAGCCCTATCCCAGCAGGCTTCTCCTTCACTTTATTTCACAACTTTCTTCTTCCCTGTGCTCCAGTATGCTCCTTCATCCATATGCACAAATGGAATATCTGTATCTACTTCTCCAATAATTTTTTCAAGCAGAGTATCTTCTCCATCCAGCCATTTAGCGAAATCAAATTCAACCGGTTCCCGGTCTCCTCCGAGTGCGAACCAGGTTTTCATTTCTGTCGGCAGATAGCCGGCTGTATGAATCGTTCCCGCCCACTGGCTGTAAAGATCAGAAAATACCCCTTTATCGGAATCATTCATCAGACGAAATGCATCATACGCCGTTTTCAGCTGATCGCGATGAGTGTTCATCGCATCCAGCCGCTTCATTGAATCAACAAGATGATTTCTGTTTTCTTCCTTCATAATCTCAAAATGATTCGTGCATACATTTGATTCCCGTACTGCAACGCCGCGCGGGGAAGTTTCAATCACATAGGTCCGGTTGCTCCGGTCATGAACGGTGTAGCTGAACGAGTGACGGTGCGGAATCTCTTTTAACATCGACACCGCCTCATCAACATTTGCACATGCCTCTAAGATCAGACGGCCAATCATGCAGCAGATAAACCCGTCACCAGGCTTTTTGCGGTGCATAAAATTGTATCCCATCGTAAGGCCATACTCATTCATGCCGTCCATTCTTCCTGTGATCCGCTGGGTTGGACCTGCGATTGCATACCCGGTGTCCGTCGGCTGATAAAAGCTGTAGCGGCCTTCATAGGTTTTTGGCATATAATCATAGTTTCTGATCAGATAATTATTCCCTGTTAAAATCGAGCAGCCCGAGCGTTTATAATCTGTCCGGTACCCGCCAAACTCCATCATTACGCGCTCCATCGGCCACTCGAGTGAATCACGAAGTCCGATCAGCTCATCCCATATACCTGGTGCCACTTTCGTAATGGCATCCTTTACTTCCGCTTCCTTCACGGTAAAACGCGGAATCCTTACCTTCCACTGCTTTTCTCTATTTTTAACGGTGAGTGAATCTTTTAGCTGCTCACCCTGAAACACGCCAAAATCGTAATGGCTTCCTCTAAACTGCAGAATATCACTGTGCACTGATTTCATCATTTTGCCTCCAGTATCTGGTTATGCATTCAGTTTAAAAGAGTTTCAGGTGGATTGCAAAAGGTAGATGGGCTGATTTTGTTCTGCAGAGCAGCGTCCTGATTCTGACCAATGAAAATAGCACCATCCCTCTTCATGCCTTTTAGGAAACAGTGCTTTTGTTTCTCAAATGCATGATGAGTGATGGTGCTGTGACGGTTGAAGTATGTGCGTTTCCATTTGAGGTAGCAACACGTCCGGATTGAGTGCTGTATTCTTCGCATCGAACGTTGTATTTCACCATGTGAGTGCTGTATTTCATGAATCGAACGTCACCACACAACAAGTTGGACGCGCTAGCCTATGCAGCCTTTTCCATCCGCTCCATAATTTTACGCTTCTGATACAGCATCGTTCCGGTTTCAGCCAGCTCATCAATCATCGTTCTGTTGATCAGCGCACCGATCAGAATCCCTGCAATCGGAACAATCTGAAGCAGCTTTTTCAAACCGAACTGTTCAGTAAACGTGAGTGTCACTTCACGCCAGCCCTGAATCTGAGAGATGACATCATGTGATTTTTCACCCTGATGATAATTGGAAAGTTCCTTTAGAATGGCTTCTTTTCCAACTACGTCAGCCGTTGAAAATTGAAGACATTTAATGATGAAGACGCGCTCCATCTTATCATCCGGATCATAGCCGTGCATCAGTGCAATTTCCTGAAGCGTGGTCAGTGACAGCGTCAGGATTGCCGGGATATCGATTGCCAGTGTGAAAATACCGCCGACACCAGTACTTGCCCCCTGAGCGGTCGCTGTATTTTTCATGCGGCTGGCTACTTTTTGTGAGGCCTTTTTCATATCTTCAAGCGGGACATATTGAAAATCGTCTTTCGATTGAATATAATGCCCTGTCGTTTTCTCAAAAAAGCGGTAGACTCTTTTTTCACTTGCAAGATACCGTCCGCCAGTCTGAATAAAGCTGCCGATCTCATCAAGCAGGACGCCAATTTTCTTCTGGATAAACTTTGGTGTGAGCCTGTCCAGCAATTTAAAAGGCAGCCGCATCAGCTTGTCCCAGAACCATCCGCCTCCCTGATCCTTTTCCCACTTTTTGATTCGATTTAATTCACTTTCGAGGTAAGCTCTTGATTCCACTTGTTATGCACCATCCTTTAACTTCTGTACGTATGAGTATACTTCCCGGTTTCGTGATGATTTAACAATGCGGAGCAAAAAGAAGGATAAAATCTCAATTGATCCGTTTAAATTGAATGAATAGGGAAATAGCAGACTATAAGATTTACAGGGGAGGGCTGGACATTGAATGACTTGTGGATGTGGATTGGACTCATTCTTTTAGTCGTTACATTAGTCGACTTTATCTGGACAACGCTATGGGTGGAAGGCGGTGCAGGTCCTGTCACCAACCATTTGTCTAATGGAATCTGGCGTTTCATGAAGATGATCAGCAGAGGAAACTCTAAAATATTGAGTCTTGCAGGACCCCTCATACTTGTTATGACAATCATCTGCTGGGTTGTGTTGTTCTGGGCAGGCTGGACATTTATTTTTGCCAGTCAATACGGAGCGCTTTTTAACACGCAAAATGGTATCCCGGCAGATTTCATGGATCATGTTTATTTCACAGGCTATGTATTCTTTACTTTAGGAAACGGAGAAATTGTTCCAAACGGCGATAATTGGAAAGTGCTGACGATCATCGCTACCGGAACAGGCATGTTTACGATTACCTTTGCTGTCACCTACCTTCTATCTGTTTTGAGCGCGGTTACCCAAAAAAGAGCGTTTGCCCAAAGTGTCAGTGGGTTAGGACGCAACGGAACAGATATTGTGAAGTCAGCATGGGATGGGCAGAATCTGCATAACCTGGACCTGCTGCTGAATTCATTTTCAACTGAACTGAGCAAATTAACCGCACAGCATAAGGCGTATCCAATTCTTCATCATTATCACAGTATCAACGCTCAGACTGAAGGTGTTGTGGCAGTTGCCGCATTGGATGAAGCCATCACGCTGATCTATTCGGGCGTACCTGTTAAATACTGGCCAAACGCCCTGCTGCTAAAAGAAAACAGATCTGCAGTCGATGACTATCTGAAAACGTTACACGGTACACATATTCACTCCTCAGCAGAAGAGCCGCCTGTTCCGGACCCTGCAATACTCAGTCAGGCTGGCATCCCAACGGTTGATAAAGAAATATTTGATGTATCAGTAAAAGAGTCAGCAGATCGCAGGAAGCAATTATTCGGGCTGATAAAAGATAATGCAAGTAAATGGCCGGACTGAATCCAGTCCGGCCATTTACACTTTATTCAATACCCTCTGACGATTGATTTTTTCAGCAATCTTTTCTGCAAAAAGGCTGCATTTGCGGGCATCTGACTGCTGCGGGGCAAGCTCCACTTTTAACGTAACCGCAAGTACTGTATGCACATACAGCATATCCCGGAACCGGTCTACCGCTCCGCAAAAATAAGGATAACACTGGTCACCGGTTCCTGCGATCCCTGTCACGAGTGAGGAGAGCGGCTGCTGTTCAATCGCTTCATACAGCCTGACCATCTCCCGCGGCAGCTCTCCATTTCCCCATGAATAAGTGACAATCACACAAATCTGGTAAGCAGACAACAGGTCTGTATGGAAGTCTTCCACTCTCACAAAATCAGTTTCCGGAACCGCCCCTTCAATTTCTTTTTTGATCAGGTGAGCCAGCTGCTCTGTATTTCCTGTTCTGCTGGCATACACCACAAGCGCCCTCACAGTTCATCAAATCCGTTTGAAGACGACACCTTTGTATACGTTCTGGACTTCTGCTCAAAGAAATCCGACTTCGTTTCATTCATCATTTCATCACTGAACACCTGAATCCACGGCATCGGGTTACTGATTTCTTCAAATGAATTCTCAAGCCCGAGCTGTCTCAGACGTTTATTTGCCAGATACTCCACGTACTGCTCAAACTCCTCTAAGTCAATGCCATCAATCTCAGCTAAAATCTCACGGGACCATTCCTTCTCAAGCTCAACCGCTCTCCCGATAGACTGATAAATATAATCTATGTTTTCAGCCGTGTTCAGCTCAGGATTTTCAGCTAACAGAATTCTGATAAACTGTGACATAAAATAAGCATGCTGCATTTCATCACGCTGGATATAGCTGATCATTGTACTCGTCTTCAGCATCTTCTGATTACGTGCGAGATGATAGAAGAATGCGAACCCTGCATAGAAATAAATGCCTTCAAGATTAATAGAGTTCACCGCAAGTTTAAATAGATTCTGTGGCGTCAGTTCCTCTCTGAACGCTTCATACGCTTCTAAAATATATTCATTACGTTTTCTTACAATCGGATCTGACTTCGCCTGGTTAAAACGTTCATTCTGCTCACTCAAAGGAACTAGAGAACTCAAAATATAAGAGTATGACTCATTGTGAACGGCTTCCTGCTGCGAGATGACAGCGAAAATCGCTTTAAAGCTTGAGTCCGTCACGTAATCCATCACCTGGTTCATCGTCGGTGTCTGCAGACTGTCAAGTGACGCAAGCTGCGTGTTGATGCGCAGGAAGATATCCTTTTCCGTCTCGCTCAGCTGATCCCACTGCTTAATATCATCCTGCATATTAATCTCCTGCGCCTTCCAGAAGTTTGAGAGCAGCGTCTGATACAGATCATACATTTGCGGGTACGCAATATCGTTCCAGTTTAAAAGTCCTGAGTTCTCACCGTTAATAATACCTGTGGATTTATTCGGATGCTCCGGGTTTAACAGCTTCATTTTTTTCAGTGTCTGTGTCATCATTCTTCCTCCTTAGCTGTGGCACGCTTCGCATTCTTCAATCTCGGCCTGCGATGTACTTCTGACGTAATAGGTTGTTTTCAGCCCATTCTTCCAGGCTTCCATATGCATATTCAGTAATTCCTTCGCTTTAATCGTATGCTTCACGTAAAAGTTAAAGCTGATGCCCTGATCCACATGCTTCTGGCGTGCAGCATTCTGTCTGATACTCCACAGCTGATCAAGCTCGTGGCGGCTTTTTCTGTAGTAGCTGTACGTTCTGTGATCAAGATCAGGCACGGTTACTTTAAACTTAAAATTCTTCTTCTCTTCAGCGTATTCAACTGCATAGATTGGATCAATACCATCCGTTGACCCGCCAATTTTAGCAGTCGATGAATTCGGGGCAACAGCCATCAGCCAGCCGTTGCGGACTCCTTTTTCCTGCACATTCTTTTGAAGCGACTGCCATTCTTCAGACTGATATCCTTTTCTCTCAAAATACCGTCCTGACTGCCATTCCGATCCTTCAAACTGACTGTAAGAACCTTTTTCCTCAGCAAGCGCATTTGACGCATTTATCGTTTCAAATGCGATCGTTTCATAAAGCTTGTCTGCATAATCGACTGCTTCGTCAGACTCCCACTGAATATTTTCAAGTGCCAGCAGATGATGCCAGCCAAATGTACCAAGTCCGATTGCGCGGTATTTTTTATTCGTCCGCTGCGCCTGACCGACCGTAATATTGTTCAGATCAATGACGTTATCGAGCATTCTGACCTGGATTGGTATCAGCCTCTTCAGCACATCCTCTTTTACAGCGCGTGCAAGATTAATAGATGAAAGATTGCAGACCACAAAGTCACCCGGCTTGCGGACAATCACAATATTTCCGTCTTCATCCTCATATTCTTTTGTAATCGTCGTTGCAGACATATTCTGCGCAATCTCAGTACATAGATTACTGCAGTAAATTGACGTCCGCCCTTCCGCAATCTTATTTGGATTCTGACGGTTCACCTCATCACGGTAAAACATATACGGCGTCCCGGTCTCAAGCTGTGACACCATGATGCGTGCCATCATATCCATTGCGCGATATGTCTTTCTTGGTAAAAGTGGATGATTGACTGCCTCTTCATATTTCTCAGTAAAATATTTACGTTCAGCCTCATCATAGAAATCCTCCAAGCCAAGCGGATTTCCCTTATCATCTTTCCAGCCCATCACCGTCTTCACTTCATGTGGGCAAAACGTATGCCACTCACCAATACTGCGCCCCGATTCATCAGTTTCCTGCAGCTTTTCCATAAATAAATCCGGGATCGATACACCTGTAAAAATATCGTGCGCCTTTCTTCTCTCGTCACCGTTATTCGTTTTCAGATCAAGGAAACCATTCATCATATCTTTATGGAATACATCAAGGTACACTGCCACAGCGCCCTGTCTCTGACCAAGCTGATCCACACTCACTGCCGTATTGTTTAGTAATCGGATCCACGGAATCACACCTGATGAATTCCCTTTAAACTTTTTAATATCAGATCCAAGCGCTCTTACCTTTCCGTAATAAACGCCAATTCCTCCACCGTCTTTACTGAGACGCGCAATATCCCAGTTATTTGTGTAAATGCCGTCCAGCGAATCCTCCACCGTATCAATAAAGCAGGAAGCAAGCTGCCCCGTCTTTTTACCTGCATTTGATAGAGTAGGTGTTGCAACGGTCATGAATAAATTACTCATCGCCCAGTAAGCTTCTTTCACAAGTGAAAGTCTCTTTTCAGCCGCTTCATTTTTCATCAGCAGCATCGCAATGATCATAAAGCGCTCCTGCGGCAGCTCATAAAGGTTACGTTCATGATCACGTGCAAGATAGCGGTCAGCGAGGAGGAACAGACCGATATAGTTGAAAAGATGGTCGCGTTCCGGTGCGATTTCCGCACCGAGTTCTTCTAGATCAGCTTTTGAATAAGTATTGAGTTCGTCTGTATAAATATCTTTATGTATCATAGTTTGGATCAGCTGGTGAAAGCTGCCGTATTTTAGCGCAGGATCATAATTCCGGTTGGCTGCTGCCTGGTCATACAGTTCGTCCAGGTAAAGTCTCGCTGCAAGGAACGTCCAGTCCGGTGCGTCCATGGCGACGCGGTTCAGGGCATAGTGCATGGCAAAGTCGCGTGCAGTGTCTTCTCTTTGTATGAGCTGGTCCATCAGTTCGGTTGCATCGAGCTTGTGTTTGACTGCTGTGTCTTTGATCGTTTGCAGTGTCTGGTGGAGATTGGTTGATTTTTGTGTGGTCATGTTTGTGTACCTCCGATTTTTAAAATGTGATCACTGGCACCGCTGCCATCACAGAGGGTTTCGCTTTCCTGCCCCCGGGCGGTGAGCCTCCGCCCTCTGTGCCGGCAGCTGAATTCTACTTCATTAACCTCATCTGCTTGTGTGGGTTAAAAGAACAAGAAAAAACCGCCTATCGGGATAGGCGGTCAAATAAACGATCTGCATTATAAGAGCATAGTCCACATATGGGACCTGTCTGATAAAGCCATCGTTTCTTTCCTCACACCCCGAAGAAATGAAAACAAAAAATAAGACAGGTCTCCTGACTTGTGCGTCACTCTACTCTGAACCCTTCCCATATAAGCACCCTTTTGGAGCTCTCTTATACAGTGGACTGTTCATTTCGTCAGCACATACAGTTGCGGGGGCAGTTCCGGATTCACACCGGATTCCCTTTTAAGCGATAATCGCATCTTATTCTTTGGCAACACTATATGTTGTATGTTAATTGAATACAATTACTATATATTGTATATGGATATGTTACATGATTTGGTTTTGGAGTGCAAGGAGGAAGTTTGGATTTTTTTAAGAATGATAGGCTGGTTCAAATGTTAACTCAGGTCACCTTCTGAAATTTTCGGGTCACCTTTACACTTTCTCGGGTCACACCATTAGTTTTTCAAGTCACAAAAACGCGACACGTGCATTTTCAGGTCAGCCCCTCAAAATTTAGCATCACATTCCGAAAATTTAAGGTCACCTCCACCAAAATTCAGGTCACCCCCAGCCCTTCACCATACCCATCAAAAAAGCGAACCAGCCGCAGCCGATCCACTTCACTCTACTGTTCTTCATGAAAATCAATCAGCGTCTGCTCCACATTTCTCAAATGCTCAAGCATCGCACGCTCAGCCTCTTCACCATCACGGCTGCTCACTGCTTCAAAAATCGCCTTGTGCTCTACCTGCAGCCTGTGGAACTGCTCCTGATCAGCAAACAACGCAATCCTTCTGCTTTCATACATCGTCTTCCCAAGCGTCTCAGCCATCTGATGCATCATATCTTTTAAAAGGTTATTTCCTGAACTCTCAGCGATCGCCAGGTGAAATTTCACATCGGCTTTTTCACCGAGATCCTGGTTGCCTTCTGCTGCATCCATTTCTACAAGTGCGTTTTTCATTTCAGCTAACTGTTCATCCGTCCGGTTTTCAGCGGCAAGCTTTGCAGCACCTGCCTCAAGAATTTTTCGCACTTCAAACAGTTCAAGCATCTCCTGCTTTGAAATAAATGTTTCTGCAACCGGTGCAATCAGCTCAGAAAAGTCGAATTTATTAATAAATGTGCCTTCACCCTGGCGGATCGTGATGAGTCCGACTGCGCGCAGTGCGCTGAGTGCTTCACGAACCGCCGAACGGCTGACGTTGAATTCCTTTGCCAGCTTTTCAACAGAATCGAGCCTCTCCCCCGGTTTGAAATCCCCTCTTCGGATCATTTCCTCGAGCTGTTCGCGGATGACCTCTGATATCTTTTTAGTCTGTACCTGCTTAAACGCCATGTCCTGCACCCCGTTTGATTCTAATGTCCTTATTATAGCACAGGACCGGCTGATTTCCGCCTCAGCCGGTCCTGCTGTTTACTCATCATCCACAAGAATATAACAGGCGCGGATCGGTCCATGGACACCCACGACAAGACTCATTTCAATATCAGCACTGTTACTTGGTCCACTGATAAAATTCACACAGGATGGCACACGTTCTCCACGTTCAGCCATCTGGTGAATCGCTGTCGTTGCCTGCGTCATGCGCGGTACAAGCGTGCTTTTCGGAATAATCGCAATGTAGTAAGTCGGCAAAAGGCTAACAGATCTACCCTTTCCGCTTTCACTCAAAAGTACAACCGTTCCTGATTCAGCTAAAGTATAATCAGAAAATGTGATGCCGACATCAGCTTTTTCAGCAAGCTCCACAGAATCACTGCCGCCTTCAGCACGCCACACGTCAACTGATTCTCTCTCCTGAAAACCTTTCAGCCCAAACGCTTCAAAACGGGGATCATCCCATGTAATTACAGACTCAGCATGATATTCTCCAAGCACCTCGTCAATCACAACAGTCAGGTCAGCTTTTTTCGTCTGCTTGAAATCAGTGTGGATGGCCAGACACTGCGTTTTCAGCACTTCAACAAGTTGATCCTTAGAATAATCCTTCATCACTTCCAGATGCGGCTTATGCTTATAGTCAGGCCGCACAACCCCTTCTGTACGTGGCTTTCGTCCAAGCTGTTCTGCCACATGTGATAAAAAGCTTTCACGATTTTGTATCATTGTCCGTCTCCTTTCCCGTCGCGCGATTTGAACCAGTCACGGAACCGTTCTTTACTTGTTTCCGGAAAATCCCTGACATCTGTCCACGGCTTCATTGGACCAGGCCCCTTTTTAATTGAGCCCTCTTTTGTAAATGGAGACAGCATGAATGGCGCTGTTCTCGTACTCATGTTAAAAAGTGAAGGTGAACTCGCAACCATTCCGAATCCTTTCATCGCTAAGGTTTCAGATAACGTTGTACGCTTTTCTTCAGCAATATTCCGTCTGTGCATGACAAGCATCTCATGCAGCGGAATTTTTACCGGACAGGCATCTGTACAGGCTGCACATAGTGTTGATGCATATGGCAGCTCCTGATGATCCTCATATCCTTCTAAAAGCGGTGTCAGCACAGCGCCGATCGGTCCCGGATAGATCGAGCCGTAAGAATGACCGCCAACGTGACGATATACAGGGCATACATTGATACACGCTGCACAGCGGATACAGTGAAGTGCAGCCTGAAATTCAGTACCGAGAATTTTTGAACGGCCGTTATCCACAATCACTAAGTGGAACTCATCCGGTCCGTCAAGGTCGCCTTCTCCTTTAGCACCAGTCAGCCCGGTTACATAACTTGTCAGCTTCTGACCGACTGCGCTGCGGCAAAGCATGCTGACTAAAATATCAAGCTCTTCCCAGGTTGGCACAACGCGTTCCATACCCATCACAGTAATTTGTGTTTTAGGAAGTGCTGTGGCAAGACGCGCATTCCCTTCGTTGGTGACAAGTGAGATACTGCCTGATTCTGCAACAGCAAAGTTACAGCCCGTCACACCAATATCCGCCTCAAGAAACTCTTTTCTCAGCTGCTCACGCGCAAACAGCGTCAGCTCCTGGGGGTTGGATGTGTTGGTATATCCTTTTTTATCACGAAATGTATCTCTGATCTGTTCTTTATTTTTATGAAGTGCAGGCGCCACAATATGTGACGGCGGATCATGATCATCGATTTGCAGAATATATTCGCCAAGGTCCGACTCAATGACTTCACAGCCTGCTTTTTCAAGCGCTTCATTCATACTGATTTCTTCAGTCACCATGGACTTTGATTTGATCACTTTTTTGGCATTCTTCTTTTTCGCGACTTCAGTAATATATTGGTTGGCTTCCTCTGCCGTTTTAGCAAAGAAGACAGACCCGCCGTTTTTACTGACGTTTTCACTCAGCTGATGCAGATAATAATCAATATTTTCAAGCGTATGCGATCTGATTTCCTCAGAAAGGTTACGCCACTCCTCCCAGTTGCCAAGCTCTTCTTCCGCTTTACCTTTTGCATTCTTCAGACGCTCTTGTGCTGAAGAAACTGCATCACGCATAAATGTATCCTTTAAGCCTTTATCCACCCGCTTTTTAAAATCCGGATCTCCTATTTTTACACCCATTTCATTCAGCTCCTTTACGCTCTGCTGTTTAATACTTGTGCAATATGCATGACTTTGACAGGCTTGCCTTTCCGTTCGATACGGCCGCCGATATTCATCAGGCATCCGCAGTCAGCACCGATTAAGACTTCTGCTTTTGTATCTTCAATGTGCCTTACTTTTTCATCCACCATCTGCTCAGAAATCTGTGCCATTTTCACTGAAAAAGTACCGCCGAATCCGCAGCACGCCTCTCTGTTAGGCAGTGTCTCAAGATTAAGCCCCTCGACGTTTTCAAGTAACCTGAACGGTGCTTCCTTTTCTTTTAACAGGCGGGTCATATGGCATGACGTATGATACGTTGCATTCGCATCAAGCTTTGCATCGACCTTTTCAACCTTTAACACATGAACAAGAAACTGCGTGAATTCATAGGTTTTATCTGATAAAGCTTTTGCACGCACCTGCCACTCAGGCTCATCCTTTAACAGCTCATGATATTCGTGAATCATGGATGCACATGAGCCGGATGGCAGCACGACGTAATCTGAGTGGGCGAAAGTTTCAATCGTATGCTTTGCGACTTTCTTTGTATCCTTATGGTAGCCACTGTTAAATGCCGGCTGTCCGCAGCACGTCTGCTTTTCAGGGAAATCCACCTCGCATCCGAGCCGCTCGAGTACTTCAACTGTGTCTTTCCCAACCCCTGGATAAAATACATCCGCCAAACATGTGATAAATAGTGAAACTTTCATATCCAATCAACCTCCAAATTTTTGCTGTCTGACTTCAACTGGCGCTGTATCCTTTTCACGAAGTCCTTTTACAATGATCGAAATGACAGTTAATACAACAACCGCTGCGATCATTGTGCCAATGTTGAAGCCGAGTCCATTTAACGCGATATATCCGATTGCGCCTGCAAAGATGACGTAGTAAGCAGTCGGAATCAGCGTTTTCCTGATAAGCGCTCCTTCTTTTCCAATCAAGCCTGCTGTTGCTGATGCTGCGACAACGTTGTGTACGCAGATCATATTTCCTGCTGCACCGCCAACTGCCTGAAGCGCTACAATGATGCCCGGTGTCAGCCCGACATTTTCAGCTGTACCGAACTGGAACATGGAAAACATCATGTTACTGATCGTATTACTCCCCGCAACGAACGCACCAAGTGCCCCGATCGCAGGTGCCACAAGCGGCCAGTTCTCACCCATCATGGCTGAGACTGCCTCAGCGAGTACGAGCGGCATACTCATATATCCTGTCGTATTGACATCTGAATTAATAAATACCTGCACCATCGGGACCGCAAAAAGCAGTGCCGGTGCAGCGCTAATAATCATCACTGTCGTATTTTTGACGGCTGTTCCATAAGTTTCCTTATTCATACTGTAAAGGAAATAACCCATAATAGACATCAATATCATAATGAATCCCGGTAAAAATAATGGCGTACTCACAATAGAGATCTGCGTGCCGAACACTTCAGCTGCAGACAGTTCAAGTGTCTTCAGCCAGTTCCCAAACGGCAACGAGCCAAGACGTGTTAACACCAGCAGAAGCCCCATAAGAATATACGGGAACCACGCTTTAAAAGGTGAAATGTAAGCAGGCTTTAAACTGTCTGCTTTCAGCGTGCCTGTCCAGTCTGGATCCCACTGAGATTCAGGCGGGAAATCCCACTGCGTTTTCGGTAAAAGAAATCCTTTTTTCGCAGCCGGTACAACAATCGCAAGCCCGATCAGCCCGCCAAACAGTGACGGAAACTCAGGTCCAAGCAAATTTGCCACAAGTGCATAAGGAATCGTAAAAGCAAGTCCTGCAAACAATGCAAACTTCCATACCTCCGCTCCAGCCTTCAGCGACTTCTTCTCTCCAAAGAAAAATGTCAGCATCATGACCATAAAGAGCGGAATCAGCAGTCCGACAATGCCGTGGAAAATCGCCACCTGACCGCCAATCATCTGTATGTATTCATTAAAATTCACACCAAGCGCCGAAGCCTCAGCGTTAACAGCATCTGACCCCGTCAGTCCTGATGACACTCCGATCAGAATCGGTGTACCAACAGCCCCGTAAGAAACCGGCGTCGACTGGATAATGAGCGCCACCATGACTGCGCCCATCGCAGGAAAACCGATTGCTACTAAAAGCGGTGCTAATACAGCAGCGGGTGTTCCCCATCCCGATGCACCTTCAATAAATGAACCGAATAGCCAGCAGATAATAATCGCCTGAATTCTCCTGTCAGGTGAAATATCAATAAAACCCTGTCTGATCGTTTGAATCGCACCGCTTTCTTTCAGCGTATTCAACATCAGTACTGCACCGAATACAATGAACAACACTTCAAGTGCTGTCACAACCCCTTTTGTACTCGCTGCGGCAATCTGATTACCCGGTACATCCCAGACGAATAAAGCCATTGCTACAGTTACTGCAAATGCAAGCGGCATTGCATACTTTGCAGGCCACCTTAATACAACGAGAAATACCAATACTGTCAAAATCGGCACTAAAGCAAACAGTGCCAGCGTCCCAAGCGCCATCACAACCATCCCCTTTTTTGTAAAATCCCTTTGTTTGCGTTGATGTCATAAGGTCATCAGATGACCTTATATGTAAGTGTTTTCAATCTTATTACAGGTATTGAGATTTTGCAAGGGGATTTTTGGGTGGGGGTGGCGGGGTTCGTAGAATAGATGATGATGTTCGAAGAATGATGGCGGTGGTTCGTGGAATAACACGCGGTGTTCAAAGAATAACAGGCCATGTTCGGAGAAAAAATGCCCTGGTTCGTGGAATAGTGTAATTTGACCTACGCCCCCACGCCTCCTTTCACCACCCGCACGCACAAAAAACACCCCAACTCATCACCAAAACTGAATCGGGGTGTTCCACTACACCAATAACTATGCACTCTTCTCTTTAAATCTCGGAAGCTGAATTGCGATCGCAATCGCGCCGGACAGCGCAATCAAAATCGGGTAAATGCAGTACGGGACAATTTCCGCCGGTGAAATACCGGCAACACCCGCAACCGCAAGAAGCTGAGCACCATATGGGATTACCCCCTGTACTGAACTTGCAAATATATCGAGCAAACTCGCTGACCTGCGTTTATCAATGCCATACTCATCTGCAATCTGTTTTGCAAGGGGCCCTGCTGTAATAATAGAAATTGTATTATTAGCTGTCGCCAGGTTTACAGTACCTACAAGACCTGCAATTCCCGCTTCCCCGCCTTTTTTTGTTTTTACACGCTTTGTTACGGCCTGAAGCAGAAATTCAATCCCGCCATTTGCTCTGATCAGTTCAACCAGTCCGCCAAGCAGAATCGCGATCATCGCAAGCTCCTGCATATTTGTAAAACCGTCTCCAATCAGACCGATTAAATCCATTGCGCTATACTGACCAAGCGCAAGTCCGATAATACCGGCAAAAATGATCCCGCCGAGCAATACAAGAATTACGTTTGCTCCTGCGACTGCAAAGATCAATACACCCAGATACGGCAGTACCTGTACCAGATTATAAGGGTTATCTCCATCAAGAGATGCACTGTTACCAGTTGTCAGCACACCAAAAATAATCGCCGTAATGACCGCTGCCGGTAATACAATAAAGATATTCGCCTTGAATTTATCCTTCATTTTTGTACCCTGCGTGCGGACCGCCGCAATCGTTGTATCTGATATGATCGACAGGTTGTCACCAAACATTGCACCACTGACAATCGCACCCATTGCGAGTGCAACCCCGATATCTGTCTGCTCTGATAATCCCAGCCCAATTGGTGCCAGTGCAACGATCGTTCCAACGGATGTCCCCATCGAAATTGAAATAAAACATGCAATCACGAACAGACCGACAATCAGCAGATTCTGTGGCAGCAGTGAAAGTCCAAGGTTAACTGTTGAGTCAACCGCTCCTGCGCCTTCTGCGACTGAAGCAAATGCACCGGCTAAAAGGAAAATCACGACCATTAAAATGATATTTGGATGGCCCCCGCCTTTTGCAAGCTGCATTGTTTTTGTCTGAAAGTCTGTTTTTCTATTCATCAGCATTGCCACTAAGATTGCTGTAAACAATGCTACTAAAACAGGCATAAAGTAGAAATCACCTGTGATAATTCCTGATCCGATAAAAAGTAAAATAAACACGCCAAACGGAATAAGTGCGAGCGGATTGCTTCGAATATTCTCCTGATCCATTTTCATAGCCTCCTGAATTGATTTCATGTCCTGATTCTGCAAAAGATACCTACTTCGGGTGAAAGTAAACACTGAAAAGGTTTTTGGACACAAAAAAACCTCTCCAATAAGAAAAAGAAGAGGCTTGTATAAGCAAACAACTTTTCTTATCTCTCAGGCAAATGCCTGCTGGAATTGGCACAGTACTCAAATTGCGAGTCCGCTGCCGAGGCTTCAAAGGGCCAGTCCCTCCGCCTCTCATCATAAGAAGATGTTATGAAGTTTTTATTGATTGTAGAAATATAAGTGATTCAGTCGGATAAGTCAACAGAATCAGTTAAATTGAGAATATTCAATCACACTTCAGACGCTTTCAGCTTCGTTCTTTACTCTCTCAAGGAACTCGAGCACAACTTTATTATCCTGCTTTTTGCCGGCAAGCTTCAGCATCGCTTTCCCGACAAAGTTAGCTCCTTTGTTTTCCCCTTCATAGATGAGTCTTGTCTGCTCCTCATTTTCTTTTAGCAGTCTGAATGAAAATATCGTGTCAAAGACTTTACCCAATACGAAGTTAACCTTCTTATATTTCTCTTCCTCATGTTCTTCATAGGCAAGGGTATGTACAATATAGGTTTCAACACGTTTTCCTTCACCGTAGGTCTGCTGATGCTTTGCGCCAGCCGCTGTTTCCTCACCCTCCACAAGTTCATGTGAAATGACCTTTGGCATAATCCTTTTAATGTTCCTGTCTTTAAATAATTCCCACACATGTTCAATATTAGCGTTGATCACTGTTTCTTCATTCCAGGTAATCATATATGTCCTTCCCTTCTGAAAATGCTTTACTGTTTCTATTTTACTACAAATAAAAAACGCCGATTGACGACGTTTGATTAGTTCGCGAGCATTTTTTCAAGATGTCTGATAGTGGGGGTAAGATTGGCAAAAAAGTATGCTTCTCTGAGCCTTCTTGCCGGGTGGCTTTTCTGAAGGTAAGCGGGACCGCCGTTATGAAGCATATCTGCCTGTACGGCTTTTAAAGTCAGCTTAACTGCTTCAAGGCGAACCTTTAAAATCTCTGACCAGTTAATGTCTTTAACCAAGTGATCTGCACGTTTACGCAGATTCTCAAGCTCTTCGGCGAGTTCATCTGCCTGTACAGATAGATAGGCGTTAGCTCCATTTTGTTTTGCTGAAGCTTTTTCAATCGATTTGATGGAGGCATCCGTCACACCAAATCCAAGTGGGATCTGATAAAGTACGAAGTATGGACGAATCGTTTTAACAAATTCTGATGCGTCTTCTGAAATGATATATGTCGAAGGGATATGAACGTTTTTAAGTTGGCAGGCATATGTTGCACTGCCGTTCACACCGAGATATTCTGCTTTTTCTTTCATTATTAATCCTTCAATTCCACATGAGACGAGCGCCATTACCTCATTGCCTTGATCAGTTGAGGCAACTATGCCAAACCAGTGGTCTGAGCCGAGGTTAGACACTGAGGGCAGGCTCCCATTCAGGATATATCCATCATCTGTTTTCTCAGCTTTCAGGCTGAGTGTTTCAAGACCTGCATAGGATTTCATTGGATTGGAAAGCCCTGTTGCTCCAAGCATAGAGCCATCTTCAAGCAGTCTCAGCAGTTTATCCTTCAGCTCTTTATTTGCACTGCTTCGCACATATGTCAAAGAAGCTAAATGGCACCAGAGGTTGAAGGCAGTTGTCATACAGCTTTTTGCCGTTTCTTCTACCACTGTCATTTCTTTCGCAACGACTTCCGCTGTAACATGACCCGGAGAATTCAATAAACCGGCTTCGCCCAGGCTTTTCAAATATTCTTCTGCGTAAAATGCTTCTGCATCCACTTTCTTTACATGAGGTTTTAATTTATCTGCAATTAAAGGTCTGACAATCTTTTCAACCTCAGTGCTTTCCTTCAGCATGTGTCTGCCTCCTGTCTGATTGATCCTGTGAAAAAACCTCCGGGACTCCATTCCCGGAGATATTGATTACTTGTTGATTTCTGTAATTGAGTCAAGTGGTGTTTTTACAGCTTCACGTGCACGCTTTACTGCATCTTCATCCGGTGCGTCATAAAAGCAGAGACACTTTGACATGTCCTCACATACGTAGGTTCTTGCAAATGATACTTCCGGTACTTCTGCGTAATGCACTGAATTCTTCTTTTTGCGCGCTAAATACTGATCCATCGTCAGGTCTTCAGGAAGATTCCATTCTACGAGATAATTCACGTTATTTGCTTCCTTCTTCACTTCATCCAGCTCTTTCCCGACGATTCTGACTTCTTTTAACAGATCAATCTGTACGTCATGTTCTTTCAGTAGTGCTTCTAACTGGTCAGACGCTTCTGCTTCAAAAATGTAGAATACTCTGCTGAAGTCTTTAGACACCTGAACTTCAATCAGGTTAATGTTCTGAGAGGCAAATGCAGACTTTAAAGATGAAACTTCTTTTTCAAAATCTTCCTTCTGACTGATTGCAGTTTTCAACGTTGATTCCACTAGATATAAACTCATTTTACCCGCTCCCTTTTTAAAAGTTAATAATCCCGACAATAATAATCAGCTTTAGCTGTTATGGTTATATTATTATACTAAGTTCAAAAAATCAACCTTGTTACAAATTTTAAATATGTTATGATCTATATATTGTAAAAAGCCTGGAGGGACAACAATGAAAGCCACATATGACTTGCCTTGTAATATTGCCCAAACCTTAAACATAATCGGTGATCGTTGGACATTATTAATCATTCATGAAATTCTGGTCGGTCACAAAACGTTTAGTGAAATAAAAAAGGGACTGAACGGAATCTCATCCAATCTTCTTTCAGATCGCCTCAAGTATCTTGAAAGCAGTGGATTAATCTCAGCTTCTTTATATTCGGATCATCCACCCCGTTATGAGTACAATCTGACTGAGAGCGGGAAAGCGCTTGAAGATGTTTTTAACTCCATTATTCTATGGGGAAGATCACATTTAGATAAGTGCTATAAGAAGCTGATCCATGATAAGTGTCAGACAGAAGTGAATATCGCCTATTACTGCCCGCACTGTAATGAAAATGTTGACGAGCTGTCAGTAGTTGAAGTGGACTGAAAAGTGGAGCCTGGGACAAAAATGTCTCAGGCTTTACTTCTGATCATTCGGCACTACGCCCCACTGCTTTTCAATCCACCTTTCAAACAGTCTGATGCCTTTATCAAGGAGCAAGCCGCATATGCCAATAAATATAATCCCTGCAAGAACCAGGTCGAGTCTCAACAGATTTCTTGCGTCAACAATTAAATAGCCAAGTCCTGATTGAGAGCCTACCATTTCACCTGAGACAAGGAAAATCCAGGCAGTCCCCAACCCGATATGGAGCCCGTTTGCAATAGAGGGAAATGCTGCCGGAAATATGATTTTCGTCATCAGCTGAGGCTGCCTGATTTCAAGGTTCTGAGCGAGCTTCAGGTATGTCTGATCTACCTTTTTCACCCCTGAAACAGTCGACAGGAGTACAGGGAAAAATGCTGCAATAAAGATGATCACTATTGCAGGCGCACTCCCGATTCCGAACCAGAGAACAATAAATGGTGACCAGGCGATCGGTGATACAGGTCTTAAAACCTGCACTATCGGATCAATGACTGCCCAGAGTCTCTCCATTCTCCCAAGAAATAGTCCAAGCAGAACAGCCAGCACAACGGCTGATAAGTAGCCCGCTAAAAAGCGCATCATACTCACACTGAGGTGTTCAAAAAATGTTCCATCAGCAATCAGGCTGATAATGCCCTGCGCAACCATCAACGGTGTCGGAAGAAGTGCTTCCGGCATATCTGTCAGCATCGTTGTCAGCTGCCAAATTGAAATAATAATGATTGCGCCTATCAAAACGTTTCCAGATTTTTTAAACCACTTCATCCAATCACATCGCTTCGTCTATTAGAGTAGAATCAACAAATTCTTCGTATGTTGGCGGGTTGTCAGTCAAACCCATCTCAATCAGGTAACCTCTCAACTCTTCATATGAATCCTCCGGAATTCTCAGGTCATCATAAGAAATCCACTCAAAAGATAAGTCCATTACTTCTTCATTCACATCCATATACTCTGAAGAGATTTCTTTTACATGATCGTCCTTCAATTCGGCTTTATGGCCTGCCTCCACATAGCTGCTCACAAACGCCTGAGCAATGTCCTCGTTATCCTCAATAAAATCATTGTGAAGAATCAGTGCACAATCCACAGAATTCAGCCATACTTCATTGTCCTGGTATAATACTTTTCCTGTTTCAAGTACGACTGACTGCGCACCAAAAGGCTCCGCTACGACATAGCCGGCAATTCTGCCTTCAGCAAGTGCGGCTGGCATCTCAGCTGGCGGCATCTCAACGACATTCACGTCTTCATATGCCATACCTTCACTTTTCAGCATTTGATATAAAAGAACATTATGAGTTGAGAACGTATGTGGAACAGCAAATGTTTCTCCTGCAAGATCCTGAACTGATTCAATCTCATTTGCTGCAATCAACACATTTCCATCGCGATGTCCGAGTGCGACTGCCTTCAGATCAATCCCCTGCTCTTTTGCTCTCATCGCAACTGTCACAAGTGCAGATGCCCCGTCAATTCTTCCGGTATTCAATGCATCCATCAGATCTGGCCATGAGGGGAATTTGACGAGCTCGATATTAAATGGGTAATCCCCTTCATCGTTCATCTGATCTTCAATAAAAAGAGGTACTGCATGAGTAATCGGTAAATAGCCAAGCTTAATTGTAGGCTTCTCTCCATCCCCACCGCTGCTTTCACTTCCGCACGCACTAAGTACCATTGATACAGCTAAAAGCAGACTAAGTACACATAATTTACTACGTTTCATTTCTTTTCCCCATCCATCTAGATATTGTATTCAATTGGCGGCTTAGAGCTTGCCAGGTGAAACTCCTCTAAAATCATTTTCCGGTAATACTGAAAATCACTGCCGCTTCTGTCTCTCGGCTTATAATAATCAATTTTGATTTCTTTTTGGATATGTCCAGGATTTGAGCGCATGACCATCACCCGGTCAGAAAGATAGATGGCTTCATCAATATCGTGCGTCACCAGTACAACAGTCGTTTTAGCCTGCTGTTGGATCTTCAGCAATTCATCCTGAAGATAATAGCGGTTAAATGTATCAAGCGCACCAAACGGCTCATCCATCAGCAGCAATTCAGGCTCTATGGCAAGCGCTCTTGCAATTGCAACACGCTGCTGCATCCCTCCTGATAAGTGACGTGGAAAGCGGTCAGCTTTATCACCCAACCCCACCATCTCCAGATAGTGCATTGCACGCTGCTTCCGTTCATCAGCACTTAATTTTAAATCCTCCAAACCAAGCTCAACATTTTTCAGAGCAGACCGCCACGGCAGTAGCCCATAATGCTGAAACAGCATCACACTATTTCTTCCCGGGGCAGTCACCTGATTTCCATTAAAATTTACACTTCCCGTATCCGGTGTTTCAAACCCGCCTATTAAATTCAGCAGCGTACTCTTCCCGCACCCACTTTGACCGAGTATTGAGATTGTTTCTCCCTTTTTAATCTCAAACTGAATGTTTTCCAGCACAAGTTCTCTTTTATCTTTACCCGGATAACTTTTAGATAGGTTTTTGATATTAATTACCGAATCACTCAAACTTACAGCCTCCAATCCCTCTAATTCTGATAAACTTAGTTGGTTTTCATAATGTCAGTAATTTTATTATACTTTGTTGAAAAAAACAACTCTCTTTTTAGGAAAAAGCTAAATTTTCTGTAAAGTATATGATTTGTATGTAAGTCATTGTGTTTTTTTAGAAGAGAGAAAAAAGAGGCTGGGACAAAACAATCTATTTTGTTAAGTTAAACAATATGTTGATTAAAATCTAAGTGCAACGGAGCGTAAGGCGGCGACTCCGGGACGATTAGTGGGAAGCTGAGACCCCGCAGACGCGTAGCGTTGAGGAGGCTCAGCAACCACCGTCCGGAAAGTGTCCGCCTGAAGCGCAGCGAAACGAGAAAAAGGATGAGACAATCTTTTGTCCCACCCTCAGTCACCTATTATTTTCCGGCATACACAGAGATCGCATCCCGTAAAAATTTTGTCCCCCCTTCAACATACTGATCATAATAAGCTGTAAACCGCTCATCGCTTACGTACATATCCCCAAGACCCGCATGCGCTTCTCTAGAGTATTTCGGCCATGTAAAACTGAGCCATTCTTTATGCAGTGCGACTGCTTTTTGTGCTTCAGGTGAAGCGGGGTCTCCTGTCTCAAACGCTTTTTTCAGTTCTACAAAAAATGATTTTTCAACCTCATTCATCTTGTTGAAGTCAGCTTCAGATAGCCCCATCATTTTTGCATTGCTGGCGTCTACTACCTGATCCCCATATTTTTCGCGCACTTCATTTCCATACTGCTTCTCATTTTCATCAATCATCTTTTTCTTAAACCCTTCAAACTTCTCCTGATCTTTCATTGGAGTGCCTCCTTCTTTACTTTCAATCGTTTTTTGTACGGTTGAAATAATTTGTTCAAGACGGGCATGTTTCTCCTGCAGCTTTTGAACATGCTGCTGCAACGCTGAGACCAGATCAAAGTCCGGGTGATGAATGATGTGCCTGATCTCATCCAGACTCACTTCAAGTTCCCGGTAAAAGAGAATCTGCTGCAGCAGATCCACTTCCTTCTGACTGTAGATCCGGTAGCCTGAAGAACTGATTCTTGCAGGCTTTAACAGATCGATCTCATCATAATATCTCAGTGTGCGGCCGCTTACACCGGACAGCTTTGCCAGCTGCTGAACTGTATATTCCATTTGAACCCCTCCTGACAAATACAGCATAAGGCTTTACGTAACGTGAAGGTCAATCGTTATTTTAAAAAATATTATCTAATAAATACGATGCGAAAGTTTTTAACTCCTTTATTTTAGGATAAAGACATAAGACATACATAAATTGGCGGGGTGATCATATGAGCGGGTCGAATTATACAGTAGGTCTCATAGCAGCACCGGGCTATCCGAAAGAACTGATTGATTCAATGAAGACTGATCTCCCGGAGCTGCTTGATTACTATGTTGATGACCGATACAAATGGAAGATCGATTGCTTGGTTGATTCTTTAACAGGCGGGACAGATCAATCTGAAGAAGTCATGAAAGCAATCCTGACGCACCGGGATGAAAATAATTGGGATTTTACAGTCGCAATTACGGACCTTCCGTTATTACAAGGTAAGAAAGCGATTATCGCAGAAGCTTATGAGGAGGCTAATATTGCTTTGATCAGCCTGCCGGGACTTGGTGCAGTTCCACTTGCACGTAGAGTCAGAGATTCAATACTGCAGCTGGTCAATGAAATGTTTTATACCACCTCTGAAGAAGGGCGTGAGAAAGCTGAACAGCGCCTTGAAAGAAAAGACCGGACTGAGGATAAGGATTTGAAAACAAGAAATCCGAAAAGATTAGTCGGAAGAAAAGGCTTTGATAAAATTTCTCCGATTAAAAGAGAACTGCCTGAAGAGACAGAGAATATTGATGTACGCTTTAAGGTGAATTCATATGTTGGCAGCGTGCTGCGGCTGTTAACCGGAATGGTTCGGGCGAATAAACCGTGGGCGATGTTTTCATCATTTAAAAAAGTCATTATGCTCGCTTTTACAACAGGCGCATACGCACTCGTATTCCCAACGCTGTGGATGCTCAGCAATGAATATACTGTCTGGAGAATGTTCCTGCTTTCAAATATCGCTATTCTGGCGATGGTATTCTGGATTATTTCTGCTC
Organism: Jeotgalibacillus malaysiensis; assembly: GCA_000818095.1. Classification (NCBI taxonomy): domain Bacteria; kingdom Bacillati; phylum Bacillota; class Bacilli; order Caryophanales; family Caryophanaceae; genus Jeotgalibacillus; species Jeotgalibacillus malaysiensis. Next base: position 928,345 of record CP009416.1, on the reverse strand, counting down.
ATAAGTTGTGGGAGAGAAAAAAAGTCACGACTAAAGCACCGCACCTTAGAAAACTTTATAATGCCACAACGTTTTTTACGCTTTTCACAGCGGTCTGTCTGTATTATATGATGCTTTTCATACTTTTTTCATTTGCGGTCATTTTGTTTATTCCAATGGGACTGCTGCAGTCTGAGGTGTCACCGGACGTTGGATATGTGAACTACTTCTATATTGCCTGGACAGCGACAAGTATTGCGACGATTATTGGCGCACTTGGTTCCGCCCTTGAAGATGAGGAAGTCGTTCTTTCTTCAACTTATGGTTACAGGCAGCGCCAGCGATACGAGGAGATCAGGAGAATGGAAGAGGAAAGAGAGAATTAGTATGTAAACTCAGAGTCCTTTTGAAGCACCCGCTTCCGGGAGGACTCTTTTTATATGTTCAGATAATCAGCTTTTCTTTTTTGATCATTGGCTTGATGGACAGGATGCGGTCATAGTGAAAAGTCCGCACAGCTCTTCTTTTCAGACAGTATGCTGTAAATGACGTTTCTCCAAGTTTTCTGATTTTTACTCTTCTCTCAGAACAGATGCCGTCACTCTTCATATAGATCATTTTCACTGTCAGCCCCTGCTGCCAGTAGCGGAATAATTTTTCCTTCATGATCATCCCTCCTCTTACTTTTATTATACGAACAAACGTTCTAAAAGTAAACTGAAAAGCTGCTGCAAAGGGACTCTTTAAAAATATCCAACATATTTAAACAATTACAATGTATTTTCATTTACGAAGGATTATAATGACAGGTAATAGGGTAAAAACTGATCATAATAGAATGCAAGAAGCGGGTGAAGCGATTGATAAAGGCTGATAATGATAAAGAACTGGCAAGGTTTATTGAAAAGGCGCTTGATTATACGAGAGCAGGACTGATTATTACAGATTCTACACTTCCTGATAATCCGATTATTTATGCGAATAAAGGCTTTTTTGATATGACGGGTTACAGTGAAGAGGAAGTGATTGGACAAAACTGCCGCTTTCTTCAGGGTGAAAAAACAGATCCGTTGACTGTAAAAAAGCTTAGAGACGGAATTGTTGCAGAGGAATCAGTGAATGTACAAATCGTGAATTATACTAAGAACAATGAAATGTTCTGGAATGAGTTATTTGTAGACCCGCTGTACCTTGATGGCAAATTATACTTTGTCGGTGTTCAAAAGGATGTTACTGAAAATATGCGTCAAAAAGAACAGCTTGATGCATACTTCAAGGAAATGGAGCAAATGTCCACGCCAATTGTTCCTGTCAATGAGCATGCTTCGGTCCTTCCATTGATTGGACAGCTGAATGAGCGCCGGTACAATATGCTCATAGATAATGTCATGATTTATCTGCAGCAGACAGCTGACAGTTACCTGATCATTGATTTGTCCGGCCTGGTGGAAATTGATGAGATTGCAGTGAATCATCTGTTTGACCTGCATAAGCTGATTTCGCTTACTGGGACTACAGCAATTGTATCGGGCATTCAGCCTTCACTTGCCCAGAAGATGACCGCCATTCAGGCTGATATGAAGTCGTTACATGCATTCAGTCATGTAAAGGCAGCTCTGAGCTATATTAATCAAAAAACAGCATAAAAAAGGTCTATCTGACTTTTCAGATAGACCTTTTTCTTTACCTGGAGTGGACTTTAATTAAACAAATCCATCAGACGATCCCAAAAGCTTTTTTCTTCTTCAGCTTCTACCTCTGACGTTTCGTCATCTTCTTTTTTCAGGCTGTCTGTTTTAATGACAAATTGAACAGATTCAACATTTTCATTTTCCTCAGAAACGAATGAAACCGGCTCAAAATCTGATTTATCAAACTCACTCAGCATGGCATCGATTTCTTCCTGAAGCTGATCAGGCAGCTCACTTGTTGCTGAAGCAAGCTCTGATGTGCCGCTATATAGCTCGCCTGCCCCATTTTCCAGCTCATCTGTACCGCCTGTCAGACCGCCAAGGCCGCTATGAAGTTCGCTGTACGAACCTGCAAGCTGACTGACGCCGCCAGTGTATTCATTTAGTCCTGAATGGAAGTCAGCATAGTTGGCTGCAAGCGTTGCAAGTCCCTGCTGCAGCTGACCAAGTGATTCATCCATATTACTCGCTGCAAGTCCGCTTTCAAGCTGGTCTGCAATTGAATACAGATTGCCGCTCATTTCACCTAAAGCGCCTGTGCTTCCTGAAAGTGCACCAGGTACAGCTGCAAATGCTTCCTGCGTCTGTCTGTACGTTTCTTTGACTGCAAGCGATGACTGATAGCTTTCAACGAGCTTATTAACAGTTGCTTCATCTGCTCCGCTTTCATAAAGTGCAGCAATCTCTTCTTCACTTACATGATGTTCAGGCATCCCGGCAATCGCCTGATCAAGTGCATGGTAAGCCTGCTCATAGCTTCCGCTTAAGTTTGTCAGACCCGTTCCTACTTCATCAAGTCCGCCGGCGATCTGTCTGAATGCGCCTGGCAGCTCACTGAATTCACTTGTATCAACATCACCAACACCTGCTCCGACTGACTCACTCATCTGATTTAATGCCTGCTGTATTGAAGAAGATCCTTCAATTAACCCGCCTGCATTTTGGGAAAGCTGGGTGATGCCATCCTGGAATTGTGCTGAGCCATCATACAGGCTGGCTGTACCGTTATTCAGTTCAGCAATTCCACTCTGCAATTCACCCACACCGTTATTCACTTCAGCAGTAGCATCAGAAAGTGATGTCATTTCCTCTTTTACTTCGGTCGTATCCGGTTCATCGATTGACACCGATGACGGGACAGCTGCAATTTCAATGGCCTCCATTTCAAGGTCCGTTACATCTGCGCTGACAGTATAGCTTTCTTCTTTTTCAGGCATCACAGTAAATGTGACCTGTCTGTTTTTACCGGCAGTCGCAATCGTTCCGTCCGGCGCTTCAATGTTTTTAAACTTTTCAGCGTCAAATGTCATCGTGATCTGAACCATATAATTGTTGAAAAAGAGTTCTTCACCGTCAGCATTTTTAGATGAATCGATTTGAATGTTAAGCTTCCCATCCTGCCCAATCAGTGAATCAGCATCTGTCTCTTCACCATCTAACGAATAGCTGATATCAAAATCCCATGGTAAGGCCCGGTTTTCAAGATTACCCTGATAATAAAACTCTTCTTCCTGTGCATTTAGTGTGATCTGACGCGCCTGCTGTTCAATCGGTGTGAGGTCGGTCAGATTCTGAACGTTTGTGTAATCCCCGTAATCCGTAATCTCACCAAAGTTGCTGACAGTGAAGTTATTAACGACGTAAAGGTCCTTTTGATCACCTGCAGCATCGAGTGTTGCGTACACGACTTCTGTTTTCTTATCAAAAGTGCCTTCCCCTGCCTCCGCATTGTCTTCAGCAGTATTTTGTGTTTCCGCTGAGACGAGGAGAGTTGGCATCGCAAGTAGAAATGCTGCGAATCCTGCGCTTGTGCGTTTAAATTTCATTGTCATTTCCCCTTATAAAAATTTGCTTTCCACGTTGTTTTCTCAATGACTTTATCGAATATCACCAGCAGTGCCGGCAGTACAAAGACAACCATAATAAAGGCTAACAGTGCACCACGTCCGAGCAGCAATCCAATTGATGAAACGACCGGGTTTGTTGAAGTAATCCAGAGAATAAACCCAACACTTGAAAGGATCGAAGCTGATACAAAGATCGCAAACAGCTTTTCATCAATCGTCTTTTTAATCGCTTCAAGCGCCGTCATTTCCTGTCTGAGCTTGTAATAATTCTCTGTAAACAGAATGCCGTAATCCACCGTTGCAGCAAGCTGAATGGTACTGATCAGCAGATAACCAATATAGACAAGCGGCGCATCCGTAAAGTATGGAATCGCCAGGTTAATCCAGACTGAAGCCTGAATCGTGATCAGCAGCACAACCGGAATAGATAGCGAACGGAATGTAATCAGCAGAACGAGTGCAACCGTTACAACCGTCATGATATTCACAAATGTATTATCCTTTTGAACGATCTCTCTCATATCATACAGCGTCACACTTTCACCAAGCAGGTGCGTATCATCGTAATAGCTGTCTGCTGTCTCTTTCACCTCTTCAATTAGAGAAAAAGCAGCGTCACCTTCCGTTTCTGTCTCAGCAAAAATCGTAATTCTTGCGTAATGATCTGAGTAAAACTGATCAGTGACTGATTCATCAAGATATTCAGGTGGAACTGCGGCGCCCGCTACATTTACATAGGACATGACACCTGAGACATTGTCGAGCGCTTCAATCTCTCTGACAAGCTCTTCTTCCGTACCTCGGTCTTCTGCTGGAACCAGCAGAACCATTGGCGTTTCCTTGCCGAAAATCTCTTCTGTTGCGATCGCATCCTGTCCTGCACGCGTATTTTCAGGATGCTCACCCGCTCCGTAAATGAACGTCGTATTACTTTGCGCGAGAAATGCCGGAACGATCAGCAGCATCACCAAAATTAAACTTGGTATCCGCAGCTTCATTACGCGTTTACCAACACCCTTAAAGTCAGGGATAAACTGGCGGTGCTGCGTTTTATCAATCCATTTATAAAACATTAACGTCAGCGCCGGTAAGAAAATAATGACACTGATAAAGCTGAGCAGAATGCCTTTTACAAGGTTGATCCCTAAATCAGACCCAATTCCGAACTCCATAAAGGTCAGCGCCATAAACCCGAAGAAGGTCGTTGAAGCACTGGCAATAATCGCCGGGAAAGACCGCTTCATTGCAAGCTTCATCGCGGTAGTAGGGTCATCAACCTTTTTACGGTAATCAGAAAAGCTGTGAAGTAAAAAGATCGCATAATCCAGCGATACGGCGAGCTGGAGAATTGGGGCAACGGATTGCGTGATAAATGAAACTTCCCCGAGAAAAATATTTGTTCCAAGATTGATCAGGATTGATACACCGATCGCTGTTAAAAAGAACACCGGTTCAATCCAGGAATTTGTTGATAAAATCAAGATGATAATAATAATTGGCACGAGCAGCAGTGCGGCATACATCGATTCGTCCCCCGCCATCTGCTGGGATACTGCAGTTGTCACGGCCTCACCTGTCAGCGCGCCTTCTTCACCAATCAAATCATACACTTCATTGGTAACCGCTACTTCCTGCTCCTCTTCAATCGTGATCGAAATGAGTGCCGCATCGTCCTGATAATAAGACGACAGCATCTCATCATCAGCCATTTCAAGCGGAACCGTCAGATCCATGACATCATCAAGCCACATGACGCTTGAGATCCCGTCAATCTCTGACAACTGTTCTTTTATATCCAGCGCTTCAGCAATGGTGACGTCTGGAATCATCACATTTGCATTCGGCATTGGCTCATCGAACTCTTCCTGCATGATGTCTACCGCCTCGATCGACGGTGCATCATCCGGCAGATAATCTGCCATATTGTAATTTACTGAGACGGCAAATTGAGCCGCCGCACTAATAATCGTCAGTATAAAAAAGATGATTACGATACTTTTTTTACGTTTAATAACCTGTGACGTCCAGTCGATAAAGCGTCATCCTCTCTTGCACAGCACTTATATACACTCTAATATTATATTGACACGGTGTTGGGTATTCAACAGACAGTCTGTTTCGTTCTGTCAGTTATCCAACACAATGTCTATTATGTGTTGGATTTTCACAAAGGTTTAACATAAGGGAGAGAATTAAATGTCTGAAAAACTGGATCACCGCAAAAAATATACGCGTAAAATACTGAAAGAAAGTATTATTCATCTGCTCGGGACAAAGCCAATTTCTTCAGTGACTGTAAAAGAAATATGTGAAATCGCTGATATTAACCGCTCCACTTTTTATACACATTACCAGGATCATTTTGATCTTCTCCATAAAATAGAAGAGGAAATCGTTGAAGATATGAGCCGTTATCTGCAGCGTTACAGAACAGAGCTTGACGAAGAAGCACTTAAGATCACTGAGAAAATTCTTGAATACATGATCGATCACAAAGACATCATTCAGGCCCTCCTCAGCCCGAACGGCTCTTCAGCTTTCGAAAAGAAAGTGATGGAACTGACGCGGCTTTATATGATGAATAATCTTATGAATGATAATGGCATTCGTCAGCAGGAATCGAAATACCTGAGTATCTTTGTGATCAGCGGCGCCATTCATGTCATTAAAGAGTGGCTGGCCAATGACCTGGACCAGCCTGCCCAGGAGCTTGCGGTGCTGATTAACAGTTTTGTGAATGAGGGGTTATCTTATTTGGAGAAGTGATTTTGTGCGGTTGTGGTGGTGTTCGACGTTCGTATGACGGGGTTCGTGATTTGAGCCGCTTTGTTCGGCATTTGAGCATGGTCGTTCGACACTTAACCTTTGATGTTCGACGTTCATCACCTCACGTTCGACACTTCAGGACTTTCAGCTCACCTTCTGCACCAACTTAAAAACCGCAAAGCACCCCCCGGCACTTTGCGGTCAACACTCAGTTCCCCTCTACTTTTTGAGACGGTGCTGATTCTTTATTTTTAAGATTAACAGCCGTTACATAGTACTGATCTCCGGCTGTTGCATCCGGATCATAATAGTTTTTACGTTCGTGCGCTGACACGCTTGCAACATGTACAAAACGTGGATCCTGCTCAGACTTTTTATAGACGCGGTAGCCGATGACTGTTTCATTACGTACCGCGTGCCAAGTCACTGAGCCTGCTTCTACTTCTACATTTTCAGGTGCTTCCGTCACTTTTAACGGATCAGAAGGTGCCTCTTCAGACACAAGTTCAGTATAGACGACCAGTCTGTCAGGGTATAAGTGCTGCTCACGGTCAAACGTGCCCGTACATGTGATGATGTTCAGGTTTCGTTTATCAGATGGACCAAAGATTTGTTCAATCGGTGATTCATCTGTAGGATAGCTTTCCTTCGTTTTCACTTCAAATGTCAGTTCCACACCATTTTCGTCAGTGATGATGATTTCCTCACCCGGTTCAATATCTTTTAAATAAAAGAAAATGGCCGGACCCTCCTTGCTGTCGACATGACCTGCAATGACAGAGTTCCCGACTGCACCAGGCTGCACACCGCGGTCATACCATCCGGTGACATCTGTTTCCTCAGGCACTTCCATTTCCCCATTATCTAAAAGTCCTACAGGGATAACACCTGTATCGATATCAAGACTCGGGATCTGGATGCGGGCAGGATTAATTCCCTCTTCTTGAACCTTTAGCTGTTCTTCAAGCTCTGCCTGACGTTTTTTTAAAGAGTCAAGAAGAACAAACTCTTCTCCCTGGTGGGCAACTGCCTTTGTCTGTTTTGCCGTTTCTTCTTCAATCTTTTCTTTCAGGTCCTGCGTTTCATCTGTTGAAGCTGTTTGTGGTTCTTCTTTTGACTGGTTCATTGCAATCGCCTGATAACTGACCACACTCAGCAAAATGACTGTTGTTATAAGAATAAAAAGCTTTTTCTTCATGGCTTCATTCCTCCATTTATATGAATAGAGAAGAGCGGTTCAAACCGCTCTTCTTCCTATTCTGTCAGACTATTATTCCTGATTCGCTGTTTTCTTTTTAACCGCAAATCCTGCTGCTGCAAGAAGTGCCGTCGCAATTGCTACATATACAGCAATCGGTGTCTGCTGTTCAGCTGCGCCGCCAAGACCAGTATTAGGCATATCAGCTGGTACATCTGATGCGAACTGATCAGGCATCTGCTTCACAATTGCATCACCAAGTGCTTCACCTACACCGAACATGAATGCATAGCCTTCACGGAATGTGTCAGTACTTGTCTGGTAGTCTTCTGCTACATAAGATTCAAATGCTTTTACAACCTGATCTTCATGTGTTGTCAGTGAACCTACAGCTGCATCTTCAGGAAGGTTTCCTTCAGTTGCAGTTGCAAGAAATGCGCCAAATTCCTGAGTAAACATAGACAGACTTTCTTTTGCTGCTGCAATGCCTTCTTCATCACCAGCAACTGTCGCACTTACAAGGTCTGCCTGTGCATTAATGTGTTCACTTGTCCAAACCTCTTTAAACTGAGCTGCGCCTTCTTCACCGTAGATTGAGCCGATCGCCGCTGTGAATTCATCTGTATTCATATCTTCTGCCCATGTAGCAAAGTCATAATCCTCAGCACCGCTTACACCTTTTTGCATGCTCATTACTGCAAGTGCGAAGTGTTCAGCTGCAAGGTTATTTAAAGTAGATCTCAGATCAGCTGCTGGTGCATCTGCTTTTGATCCTTCAAAGTTATCCGGCATTTGCGTCACGATCGCAACAGATAATGCTTTACTGATATCAAACATTCTGTCGTAGCCTTCCATGAAGTTAGAAAAATAAGCTTCATAGTCACCTTCCACATAGCTGTCAAATGCGCTGATTACATCCTGTTCGTGTGCAACCAGTACTTCTACTGCTGCTTCTTCAGGAAGATTTCCTTCTGTTGCTGTTGCCAGGAATCCACCGAATTCCTGTGTAAATTCTTCAACCTCTGCTTCTGCCTGTGCTCTTAAATCCGCATCATCTGATTTTGCTGCTTCGACAAAGTCAGGTGAATAATCGTTGTGATTAACGAAGATGTCTTCAAACTGCTGTGCACCTTCCGCGCCATAAATTGATTCAATAGCCGGTGTCATGTCTAAAGCATTTTGCTCAAGTGCTGCATAAGCCTGCTCTTCATCTGGTGCATCGTTGTAATCCTTCACCATTGCATTAACTGCCAGCACGTAATGTTCTGATAGTAATTGATCTAAAGTTGAGCGAAGATCCGATGCCGGCGTAATGGCCGTTGGTTCCTCAGCTGCAAGTCCTGTTGTTGGTGCGATAAGTGAAAGTCCTAGTACAGGTGCTGCAATTCTTTTAAGTAATTTTTTGTTCGTCATGATATTTCTCTCCTTTTTCAACTGGATTATCTTTCTTTGAACAGCTAACGTAAGGAGTTTTGATTTGGATCACTTTTTTTGAAAAAAGTTTTTAGTGGTGCCGGCGATGCGCGATTTGTATGTGTTTTGGCCGGATTTGTAGCAATTTAATCTTGATTTGTAGCGATACACCTGGGTGTTTGTTACAATCCCCGGCCAGAATGTCGCTTTCACGTCCGCAAATGTCCCTATCCCACACCAAAGTTGCTGCACCACCCCCTCTTAATGCTTTTCAGAAACAAAAGCTTATTTCCCAAGTGCATGCAGGGCGGCTGGGTACGTTTGTATGTGTTTTGGCCGGATTTGTATCAATCTAAGCTTGGTTTGTAGCGATACGCCTGGGTATTTGTTGCAATCCCCGACCAGAATGTCGCTTTCACACCCGCAAACGTCCCTATCCCACACCCACTCTTCCCATTACGAAAATCCACAAAAAAAGAAGCCCTGCAATCAAGGCTTCCTCCTAAATCAACTATTTAAATAAAATACCGCTTCAACTTCGCCATCACTTTCCTCACATCAGCCGAACCGTCATGAAAACCGACGTGTCCATCAGGACGGATAAACAGTGTGCTTCCTTTTTGCATACCGAGATTATGATCCAGATCGCGATGTACGTCATAGATAATCGGCAGCTCGTCACGCTCTGTAAGGACGGTGCCCCCGCGAGCGACTAGATAGACTTTGAGCATATCCGGGAATGCCCGGTTCGCTTCATGGGCAAAGTCATATGCGTAGTCAATCAGATCCTGCTCATAGCAATCAATATAGATTAAGCATACGTAGCCGATCCGCTGAATAAGCGGGTACAGCCGCTCATCCGTTGTACCTTCATTGAAAAGAACCTGATCCGGTACGCGTTCACCGGCTTGAATAGCTTTTCTGGGTAGAGATTTGTCTTTGAATGAACGGTTAATCGGCGTTTTATCGTAATCACTGTGTACGTGTGAGAGCGCATTTGCAAATCTGGACTGAACCCATCCTTGTGACAGAACGGCTTTGCCTGACCAGTTCCTTGCTTTACCGAGCAGCCCCTTCATATTAATCAGCTTCAGTTCCATGGTGGTATTGAAGATGACTTCTTTTGCCACAGGTGCCCGTTCTTCATGATACGTATCGAGGAATGGACTGCCTGCATAGCCTTTCAACACCGTATCGATTTTCCAGCAGAGATTGCCGACATCTTCAAGACCGATATTCATACCCTGACCGCCAAGCGGATTATTGACATGTGCAGCGTCTCCGACGAAGAACACGTTTCCGACACGGTAATTTGGCACCTGCCTGTGTGATGTTCCGAAATAGGCGAGCCATTTTGGATGCTGAACTTTATACGATTGATCAAGAATGGTATCGAGTGTGGTCTGCAGTTCATGCAGCTTCATTTCACGCTTTTTAGGACCGCCCTGTCTCGTTCTATCAAAGCCGACGACCCTGTAAGTACCGTCTTTATATGGAAAGAACGCTGCCGCTCCACGATCATTAAGGTGCAGGTTAATATGAATTTCCTTCATATCGGGAACTTCTACATCGCCTGTGAAGAATGTGATTCCTTCATCCTCACCGGGGAATGGGACATCGAGTTCTTTGCGTACCTTGCTGTGCGAACCATCGCATGCAAGCAGGTATTTTGCAAAATATGTTTTAGTTATACCGTTATGCACAGCCGTTACATAGACGCCGTTATCTTTTTGAGTAACGTCAAGCACCTCATGTTCCCTGAAGACCTGACCGCCGCGTGCGTTGAGGTGCTCTTCCAGGATTTCTTCAATTTCATCCTGCGGGATAATGAGGAGGTATGGATATCTGCTTTTAATATGATACATTTCAACGTAAGATGGATGTTTTCCGGCTAAATGAAGCTTAGCACCGGGTCCGGGGTATCCTCTTTTCAAAAATGGTTTATTTACACCGAGAAATTCAAATAATTCAAGTGATCTTGCCTGTATGCCGAGTGCTTTTGATAACACTGAACGGCCCGGTTTTTTCTCCAGGCAGATATAGTCTACGCCCCGCTTTGTCATGACATTTGCAGCCATCAGTCCGGCGGGCCCTGCTCCGATAATCAGTACATCTGTTTCGATCACAGCCATGAGACGTGCTCCTTTCGTTCATCAAGCTGGTGTGGCACAGATCCGTTTATTTTACGTTAGCACAATTGCGCTTGCGCTAACCAACTTTAATGCGGAATCGTCCAAAATAAAGAACCTACATTACCGATACCCTTATTCTGTGTGATCATGCGCTCTATGAACATTTTTGTAAAGGCTAAATTAAAGTTGGCTGTTGATTGCAGCTCCACAGAGGAAGCTTCCCCCAGGATCGGCGGTGCAGAATCAACAATGATCTTTAACAAAGCTTTTATAAAAGGAACTTACTCTTCATTATATGGATTAATATGGACCAGCACGTTATTGATATCCTCATGCCGCTCAAGCAGTCTGCGCTTCACGTTTTTTGAAATGCGGTGACCCTCTTCTACTGTAATGTACGGATCCACACTTACTTTAATATCAATAACAATATAGTGACCATGCGTTCTGGCTAGCAGTTCGTCCACTCTTTTTACACCCGGGACTGACATAACGGTCTCGATAAATGGATTCGTTTTATCAGGCTCGAGCACCTGCTCCATCATAATTGAACCTGCTTCCTTAGCTAGTGAAAATCCGATCTTAATAACAATTAGTGATACAATGAGCCCCGCAATCGGGTCAGCGTAAAGTAAAAAGGAGAGCTCTAATCTTTCTCCAAGAATAGCTCCACCTACTCCTAGGAAGGCAGCAACTGATGAAAGCGCATCTGATCGGTGATGCCAGGCTTCAGCCATCAGTGCAGAACTGTCGATTTTTTTAGCAATCCGCTTCTTATAGTGAAATAAGATTTCTTTTACTGCGATGGAAAATACAATGACTGCAAGGGCGATTGTGCCCGGGGCTTCAGGGACTTCCCCGAAGAATACACTTCCCGATGAAGTAGCAATTTCCACACCCACGACAACCAGTAATATCGCAACGATGATCGTAGCAATGTTTTCTGCTTTCCCGTGACCGTACGGGTGATCGTCATCAGGCGGTTTTCTTGCTGTACGAAGTCCTGCCAGTACAGCGACCGACCCGGCAACATCTGAAGCAGAGTGCGCCGCATCAGCGACAAGTGCGCGGCTCCCTGAAATATAGCCGAACACACCTTTTAATATGGTTAACAGCGTATTTGCCACGATCCCGACCCATGTGGCAAACTCAGCTTCTTTAAATCGATTGTTCATGTAATCACACCACCTGTGCAAATTTGTTGCAGCTTCATTATCCTACCAGACTGCCCTTGAGTGGGTCTATACAAACCTTTTTAATGGTAGTCATGAGTGTTTAGAGGGCTAAATGAATTGAATCACGGGGAAAAGATTTGGCTGAGGGCAAAAAAAGAGAATTTCTCTCTGGATACAGATAGAAATTCCCTCTTCACTCATAAATTATTCGTTTGTCACCTTACTTCTCCATCACAGCAAAATATTGATCTTCATCATCAGCAAAGTTAAATACTCTTCCTGAAGGCATGTCCACGACCTTACCAACCGTTACTCCCTTTTCTGAAAGTGCCTGATAAAGCTCATCAAAACGGTCGGTGTTAAACATAAGCGAAGGTGTTCCAAGGTTAACGCCAGGTGACATTTCCTCCACGACTGCTCTGTCATGAAGGACCAGTGTGGTTTCCGACTCTTGATGCGGCGCAATTTCAATCCACCGCATACCGTGCGATTCTTCTTCCTTCAACACATGAAAACCTGCTTTATCAGTCCAGAAATGCTTTGCCGCTTCCTGATCATTGACATATAACATGACCTGTCCGAGTTTTGAAAACATGTTATCCCTCCTTATTTTTATGAATGATGAGCTTACCTTTTTGATCAGAAATATTTAAGGGGTCGTTACTGTTTAAAAGATCAATTTTATTTTCTTCAATATCTTCGTCAGCATAGATAAACAGTTGACCCCCGGATTCTATTTGTACAAACTCATCTTTTTGACCCTCTTCTAACGCTAGCAGGCCATAACTATTCTGATCATACTCATATACTGCGATGGCAGGTTGATCATTGATATCAAGTGCAAAGACGGTTAGCTTCCCATCGATATACTGATCCACCTTCTTTAACTCAGGCAGCTGCTTATCAAGGGTGTACTCCTCTCCATAAAAAAAGAGAAGGTCCTGCCACAGTTCCTCCTGCTCCGGCGTGCTGTCGTCTGTCCACGTACTTCTCTGAAACACCTGTCCATCACGCTCGACCTGCATGGTGACACCGATCTCCGGTGTATCTGCGTAAGCAATATCAAAACTGCCAACAATGACACCGGGTTCGTATACTTCACGACTGACATTGAACGTTTCGCCTGGATAATTTTCTCTGAGATAATTCATCATAACTTCATGACGTTTGGCATGTTCATTCGCTTTGTAAACCGGATAATAGAAATAGCTTGCTGCAAGTCCCGCTGCAAGCAGGACTGAAATGGATATCGCCATTCTTTTTTTCTTTTTAAAAACGACCCACGTCACTATGATGAAAAACACCACAATAACTGCTGCGATCGTAAAGTTTATATTCTCTGACGGACTCAGCGGAATTCCCCCTTTTTACACAGGTAATGATTTCATTATCACTATGTTTCAACACGGCTGTCTAAAAAACCTTTTCATTTATGTAAATGATTACAAAAAACTGCCTCCATCCAGTTCTCACTGAATGAAGGCAGATAATGATCATTATTTCTCTAAAGCAGCCTTAGGAGCAGATGCATTAGCAGACGATTTCGCCGTCAGTTCTTTTTCTTTTTTAACCGAGTTCAAATACGTGTAAAGTACGCCGACGAAGAATGCGCCGCCAACGATATTTCCAAGTGTAACGATCAACACGTTTTCAACTGCTGCCTGTACAGTTACAAGCGCAGTGTGCGGTGCTGTGAGTGCGATTGAGAATAACGCCATGTTTGCAATGCTATGTTCATACCCGGAGATAAAGAAGGTGAAGACGAATAGGATCATCAGCACGATTTTAGACATATCATCCTTTACCTGAAGCGGAATCCATACAGCCAGGCAGACAAGCCAGTTAGCAAGGATTGCTCTGAAGAACATCTCAGAATAAGGCAGGTTCATTTTCTTTTCAGCAGCAGTGATCAAATACGATTCCGTCGGATCCATTGTCGCAAATAAACCGGTCATGATAATCAATCCTGTGAAAAATAAAATACCGACCAGATTGCCAAGATAGCACGCACCCCATACGCGCAGTGTGTCCATCCAGTTCGTTTTCTTCTTCATGGCACCAACGACCATATACATCGTATTTGATGTAAACAGCTCCGTTTTCCCGTATAAAATCAAGCAAAATGCAACACCGAAGAAGATTGCGTTAATAAAATAAGTTGCCGGTGAGGCTGCTTCGTAAAACGGCTGTGCTAGACGGAATGCCATGACAACTGCCATTCCGACGTACATACCAGCAAGCATGGCACGTACCATATAGTGATTCGGCTGCTCGTTTAGCAGATCTCTCTTTACAGTTGCAGCGCCTAATAATTTCTCTATTGTAGACTGTTCCATTCGTCACCATCCTGAATTCCGTGTAAATTTAGTGATTCAATTCACAAATCAGTGTAAATGGGTAAGCGCTGTCAGTACAATAGTGTTTTTTATTGTTTGATTTATTAGTTAATTCCGCTTCAAAATTGCATTTATTCATTTTTAAAACTCCTTCTTTTGCAATTCTTAATTTTATTGTACCCACCGCATTTCACATAAATAAATGAACCGCTTTAATGAAGGAACTTTCCGCCTTTCTTTTGTCACGCTTTTCAGAGAAAACTATGCTACAATAATCACAATCTAATGTAAGAGGAGGCGCATAAATGGGCAAAAGAGTTTTACTGTTTTTATTAACGAACATCCTTGTCATGACGACAATTGTGATTGTATGGTCACTCATTGTTTCATATACAGGAATCAACGGTTCATTCCAGACAGGCGGACCAGGGCTTGGAATTGACTTCATTTCACTTGGTGTATTCAGTTTACTTGTAGGTTTTGCCGGGTCATTCATCTCGCTTGCGATGTCCCGCATGATGGCAAAATGGATGATGAAGGTAAAGGTGCTCGATCCGGATGGCAGTCTTACTGCCCAGGAACGTGCGGTAGTCGAAAAGGTACACCGCTTCTCTCGTGCGGCCGGCTTAACGCATATGCCTCAGGTCGGAATCTACCCTTCCCCTGAAGTAAATGCATTTGCAACGGGTCCTTCTAAAAAGAAGTCACTTGTCGCAGTATCTCAAGGATTACTTGATAATATGGATGACGATGCAGTTGAGGGTGTTATTGCGCATGAGGTTGCACACGTATCAAACGGAGATATGGTAACAATGACACTGCTTCAGGGTATCGTGAATACTTTCGTTGTATTCCTATCACGAATTGTTGCGATTGTTCTAAGCCGTTTCGTTCGTGAAGATCTTCAATTTATTGTTCAATTCGCAGCGATTATTGTCTTCCAGATCCTCTTCTCGATTCTTGGAAGCCTTGTTGTAAGTGCCTACTCAAGACACCGCGAATTCCACGCTGACCGTGGCGGCGGTGACTTAGCAGGTAATGACAAAATGGCGCACGCACTGCGTTCATTAAAAGCACAGGTGGGCCGTACGAATGTAAAAGATCATACAGATGATTCAGCTGTTGCCACGATGAAGATCAGTGGTAAAGGTGGCGTGATGAGATTGTTCTCAACTCACCCGGACCTTGATGAGCGTATTGCGCGTTTGGAACAGCGATAATTAATTAATGGGGAACCGCCGGGGATGGCGGTTCTTTTTTATTTTTATGAATAGAGTTTTCGAGATGGCGGATGGGTGTGAGCCGGCAGTTTGCGTATTTCTTTCAAAATAGAATATTTTCCTTCAATCTTGAAATCTTCCCTTCAATTTTACAGCTCATTACATCAATCCTGAAATTATTACCTTAAATTCAATTTCAACGTGGTCTTTTCCGTCATGCCAACATTTAATTCCTTCAGGAAGCTGGATAATTCGATCACCTCCACTCAATTCCTTTCATTTCAAAATCAACAAAGCATCTCCAACAACATCAAGTACTGAATCTACAGGTCCGCCCGCTGCTTTTAAAATATCGTCTATCAGGGTTTCTGATCTGTAGGAGACCACCTCAGCTGCACCAAGTTCTTTCAGCTTCTCCCCATCTTTTAAATCCCCAACAACGGCAATAACTTTTGACCCATATACATTTGCAGCAATCTGGATATTCAATGAGCCAACTCCGCCATTTGCTCCGGTTACAAGGATCACTTCGCCGGGCTTTGCCTGGATCTGACTGACCATATGCCAGGCAGTCAGTCCACTCACAGAGAAAACCGCGCTCTCAGCAAAGTCCTCAAGCGGCATGTCATAGCAAAGTGCAGCAGGCCAGACAGCGTATTCTGCATAGCCTCCTTCGTATTCTGATCCAATAAAAGACATGTCTTCTGAAATATGCTCCGTCCCTTCCTCTCCACTTGAAGTAAACGGAAACAGCACAACGCTTTTACCAATCAGTGACTCATCTTCTGCGCTGACGATCTCTCCTGTAATATCAGAGCCCGGAATCCGCGGAAACTGAACCCCTTCAGGACGCCAGCCCGATTTTTCACCGGTTCCATAAGCCCCCTCACGCATCCAGATCTCTGTATTGTTAATGGCACAGGCTTTTACTCTCACCAATACTTCTCCTTCTTTTGGCTCCGGAACCGGTATATCGACCACTTTCAGCTGATCTGTATCCCCATAACCGATTACTTGTACTGCTTTCATCTAACAGGCTACCTCATTTTAAATGAATTGTCTGTAACATAGAATTCCCTGTTATTCTGCCCGGGCAAACCTCTCAGCAGGAAACGTAAAAAAAGATTATCACCGTGCTCTATGATACGATATCTGTGCACATAACACGAAGCAGATGGGAGTATCTGTGATGAAAAAATTTGCTAAATGGGGTTACACCCTTTTTATTCTCTTATATGTCATAACACATTTTATCGTCGCACTGACGCAGGCTGATTCTTTAACGACGCCACTTTCATTATCCGGGCTTGCAGCGTTTGCAATCGGTTATTTTTTTCTACCGATCAAACAGGCTTCAATTTCAATTATGCTGTTAGTCATTGCAATCATCATTCATTTTACCGCAGGGACCTCTCTTTTAGAGGCATCCGTTTCAGGCTTCACCGTCATGAGCGGACTGATTGCACTATTGTTAATTGTACCGATTATCAGCTGGGTGCTTGATGAAAAGCCTTATATTGAATCTGTTATCCATTTTGCCCAGAAGCTCTTGAATACGAGCAGGAAATTTTATTTTGGCATGATGATGATTACTCAGGTCATTTCCTACTTTTTATTATTTGGTGCGATTCCAATGGTCTATGGCATGATTAACAACTTTCTGAGCGATCAGCGCGGCGAGGCATGGGAAAATTTCAAAGGAACTGCCCTGCTCAGAGGTTTTGCCTTAACGACGATGTGGGTCATTAGTATTCCAAGCTTTATTTTTGCAGTAGATGCACTTGGCGCGTCACTTGGGCTGTCTATTGCTCAAGGTTTTGTCATTTCATTTGCAGGAATTCTGCTATCAGTATTCACTTCTTATATCAGGGAACGCAGATATGGTGTGGATCTGACAGCCGGCATCCAGGAGCAGCTGGCTAAAATCGCAGGACAACAGCAGCCTGCCGGTGATCAGGAAGTAAAAGAATTTATCTTTTTATTCGTGACACTGTTCGGCTCCATTTTCCTGATCAATTCAATCTGGAATGCAAGTCTGCTGCTGATCATTCCGCTTGTGATTATCGCATGGGTCATACTGAACTTTATCATTCGGCGCAAACCGCATAAGATTGTTAATAACAGCCTTGATTATGCAAAGTCAGGTGTGCCAAATAAAGCGCAGCAATTTTCAATTCTGCTTGCAGCCGGCTTCTTAATTGATGCAGTCAATCAGTCAGGCTACGGGGAATATATTGTAGATGGATTATTTTTAGTATCTGACGCAATACCTTTCCTGAATTTCCTGTGGGTACTGCCATTTGTCGTCATCATTCTTGGATTTATCGGACTCGGACCGCTGACGGTGATCGTTCTTGTATCAGGTATCCTGCAGGGCGTTGAAGTCCCTTATCCACCTGAAATCGTGCTGCTTGGCATTACTTCGGGCAGTGTGATCTCCATTATGCTTTCACCGCTGATTCTGCCAACGATTGTTCTGAGCTCGGTAAATGGGTTAAGTATTGTGAAGAACAGCTTTCTATTCAACTATAAATTTGCGATTGCGTTTTATTTGATGGTGCAGGTTTATTTGCAGGGTTTTATCGTATTCTTTCTATAATTGTAAAAGGTGCAGCTCTGCTTATGGGCTGCATCTTTTGTGCTTTATTATTCATAAAGTTTTATATCCGGGAAATCGCTTCCACCTATTTGACAAATTCATTCTGCAGTTTTAATATATGAATATATACTCATATAAACATGAATCATTTGGAGGTGGTCTTTTGGAAAATCATCACCCTGAAAACCTTGATGAAGAAACCCTTTTTGTCGTCTCCCAGACATTCAAAGCACTCGGGGACCCGACAAGGATACGGATCTTACACCTGCTTTTTACAAATGAATACTCGGTGAATGGCATTTCTGAAGCATTGAACTTAAAGCAATCAACCGTTTCACACCAGCTAAGATTTCTTAAAAACCTTCGCCTCGTCAAGTATCGCCGTGAAGGAACCACACTATACTATTCTCATGATGATGAACATGTCATGAATATACTTGAACAAATGATCAAGCACGCCCGGCATTAAAATATAATGGAGGAATTCGAATGGGACACGGACATGATCATGCACATACCTCGAATAAGAAAGCATTATTAATCAGCTTTATTATCATTACCGCATTTATGATTGTAGAAGCAATCGGCGGTTTTTTGACAAACAGCCTTGCACTACTCTCTGATGCAGGTCACATGCTGAGTGATTCGATTTCACTTGGTGTTGGATTGCTTGCTTTTACGTTAGGTGAAAGAGCTGCTGACCGGAGTAAAACCTATGGATACAAACGGTTTGAAATTTTAGCAGCTGTTTTTAACGGTGTCACACTTGTACTGATTGCCGGCTATATTTTTTATGAGGCTTTCCAGCGCTTTAGTAATCCGCCTGAAATTGCTTCAACCGGTATGCTGATCATTGCTACACTTGGACTGATTGTTAATCTTGTGGTCGCATGGCTGCTTATGCGTAAAGGAGATACAAAGGAGAATCTGAACCTGCGCGCTGCGTTTCTTCACGTGCTTGGCGATCTGCTCGGGTCAGTAGGTGCTATTACAGCCGCTCTTCTGATTATTTTCTTTAATTGGGGCTGGGCGGACCCGCTTGCAAGTGTAATCGTCGCTGCCCTTGTCTTAATTAGCGGCTGGCGCGTAACAAAGGATTCCATTCACGTTCTGATGGAGGGTACACCGGAAAATGTAGATCTCGAACAGGTCATCAAAACCATCAAAAGCGTGAGTGGTATCAAAGACATTCACGACCTGCACGTCTGGTCAATCACCAGCGGCAACAATGCCCTTTCCTGCCATGCAGTTGTAGAAGGCAGCCTTTCCATCAATGAATGTCAGGAGCTGTTGCGTGAGGTCGAACACAAACTCGCCCATGAAAAAATCGGACACGTCACAATTCAGCTTGAAGACGATGCACACCCTCATGATGAGACTGTGATGTGCTGTCACCAGAGTGAGCACGTGCATTGATTTGTACGTGTACATGTACATGTTGGAGACGGAGGTTAGAGTGCCGTTAGGTGTACACATAAGGGACAGAGGATAGCTTAAGGTTTTCTCCTCTGTCCCCGACATATAATAACGGATTTAAATTTTGTTATGTTAGGAGAATCAGGATGAATAAAGCATCTCAGAAATATTGGAACGACTTTTGGAGCGCAAGAGGAAAAGAAAAGCCACCTTCAGTAACTGCATGGCAGTTTGGTGCAGTGCCAGACGAGCTGGCTCAGTTAGTGGTCGACGGAGTGAAAACAGCCACCTGCTCCGGCCTCATTTTCTATGAACTTGAAAATGAACCGCTGCCGGCAGTGGATGATTACAGTATTATTCTCAATAGTAACGAGGAACCGGTAGCCATTATACGAACTTCTCAGGTCGATCAGATGCCGATGAATGAAGTACCTGAAGAATTTGCAATTGCTGAGGGTGAAGGTGACAGAACCTACCGTTATTGGAAAGAAGCTCACGAATGCTTTTTCAGGAAAGAATTGAGCGAGGTGGGACTAGCGTATACGGAGGATATGATGCTGGTTTGTGAGCGGTTTGAGTTGGTGGATGTGAAAAACAAGCTGTAAGATAAGAAAAATCAGAGTATAGTCAGGTTATAAAGATACATTCGTTAAGGAGGAGCCTTTTTGACTATTAGAGCATTTTTCTTAGATTTTTATGGAACCATTGTACATGAAGATGGAGAAATCATTTCAAATATCTGCAATCAGATTATAGCAGCTTCAGAAATGGATGTAACATCAACAGAGATTGTAGACTTATAATGGAATTAATTTCCATTTTCCGGTCGAATTAATTTGATTGATGATGTAATCCACCATCCCCCAATCCACTATTGATGAAATCCACACGATTGATGGTCGAATAATTCAATTGCCAATAGATATATTCCAAAAGGTGACTGAATTACCCTTACCGCAGCCCAGCTCCTGCCCTCCCACACCAACACAGCAAAAACCGGCAGCCCTTAGCCACCGGTCCATTTTAATCAGCAGACAACTCATCTTCTGCAAGCCACTTATAATTCAACACTGTATCTTCACTGTCAGTCAGTGAAAAGTCCACCATATAGATCGTAGCATCCTCCTGAACAGACTGAATTTCCACCATGACGCCAAACATACCTTCTACACGGTCAGTCGTAATTTCCACCTCGTCTCCCTCTGCATAAGGGGTTTCAAGTGCGCCTGCACGCGTTTCTTCATCAATAATCCACTGATAATCTTCTACCATGTCACCTCCATCTGATGGTTCATAAGAAATACTGTAGGCATTTGAGGTGTAAGCACCGACAATTGTGCCTTCAGCTCCCTCCATTCCACCAAAATGAGATGCATTGATCGTCACTGTGTCGCCTTCTGCAAATGCAGGGTCTTCTGCTGTTTCAAGTCCATCAGGAATTTCACCGTCTCCAGAGACATCGATATCACTAAATGCCTCATTCGGCTGTGGAGTAGATGAACCATCCTCTGCCGTTTCTACTATTTCATTTTCGGTGCTTTCTTCTGTACCTGCACATCCGCTCATCACGACAACTGCACTCATCACAGATGCAGCTGTTAAGTAAGAATATTTTTTCATGTAATCCCCTTCCAGTTAAGTCTTATAGGTCACTTTACCCGGACAGATCAGGATTATGATCAAAATTGCACATCATGAAAACTTCAGGCTGTTTATTGACTCAAAAACACCTCAGTCACAAGCTCAGAAACATACGTACTTCCACCCTTATCTTCCACACTTTCAATCATCATCGCCATGACAAACTCAGGATTGTTCTGATCATAAGCGACAAAGAATCCATTCTCTTTACCGGACTCTTCTCCGGCAAGCTTCAGTTCAGCTGTTCCGGTTTTACCTGCAATGCTGACCTCATCAACATTTGCCGGCTGTGCAAAACCTTCAGTGACAACCTCGCGCAGATCCGTTCTTAAAAGTGCAGCATTTTCTTCAGAAAGAAGTCCCTCTTTCCAAACTTCAGGCTCCTCTTCTTCAAGTAAAAGCGGCTTCATGATTGTGCCGTTTGTAATGACTACTTCATACATAGAAGCAAGGTGCAGAATATTGGTCAGCATCTCACCCTGTCCGTATGACGTATCAACAAGCTGTCCCTCTGATCCGATCGTGCCGTCATTTGAAATCTGGGATATTGTCATTGGATAAGTAAACGGCATTTCTTCTTCATAGCCATAAGATTCAAGTCCTTCAATCAGCGTTTCTGCACCCATATCAAGTGCCACCATGGCAAAATAAATGTTGTCAGAGTAGACGAGGCCTTTATTCAGGTCAACTGGATTTTCAGTTTCGTAGACGCGGGTTACATGAAAGTCACCCCAGCCCTCTTTGCTCCATGTTAAGCCATCATTGATTGTAATCCCTTCATTTGGGTCAAGCGTTCCTGCCTCTAATCCTATTGCAGCAGTAATTGTTTTCTGAGTTGACCCCGGTGCATAAGCTGCTGAAAAGCGGTTCAACGTTGGCTGATCGGGGTCTTCCGAGAGTTCTTCACGTCCGATACCAAGCGCCATTGCAGTCGGATCAAAACCCGGCGAGCTTGCAAGTACAAGTGTCTCCCCTGTTCCCGGATCCACTGCTGCAGCTGTACCCGGTTGACCATCCATTGCTTCAAAGGCTGTGCGCTGGAGTTCAGCGTCAATAGTCAGTGTAATGCTCTCTCCATCTTCCGGTGCATTTTCTGCAACTGTGATCACTTCCTCACCTCTTTCAATCGCGATGACTCCACCCGCTTTTGGTCGCAGACGATCATTTAACAATTGTTCAAGGCCTCTTTGACCGTATAAATCATTGGATGTATAGCCATCACCTTCAGCTTCCTCGAGCTGTTCAGCTGTAATTGGTGCGATATAGCCCGTCAGGTGAGACACGGCTTCACCATATGGATATTCCCTCATATCGACAGTCTGATAATCGACACCTTCAAGATCATTCAGGCCACTTAATACTTCCTCCTGAGAATGCGGCAAATCCTGTATAGGGACAAACAAACCATCACTCACCCATTCCTGATCAAGGGTGCTGTCAATTTCTTCAGTTGTGATTGATAATGCTTCAGCAAGCCCACTTTTAGCTTCATCTGTTATATCCCCAGCGATCACGCCTACCCGGTAGCCTGTCCCATTAATCGCTAAAGGGTTGCCATTACGGTCGAACAATTCCCCGCGTATCCCCTTGGTGGATGAAATCTGAATCTGATCTTCCGGTTGAAGGTCAGGCAGAATAAATGAACGTTCCCAATCCACATACCAATTACTCTCTTCCTCACGTTCCTCATTGATCAGCGTTACATTTTTACTGTAAGAAACCGGTCCGGCAAACGTATCGAAAGCAATGCTGATCCCAATCTCAGCTGGTTCTTCCTCGGGAAACTCTTTGTCTTCCGGAACTTCTACCATTGAAACATCCAGGTTCGATATCTCGATATCACCATAGACTTTTGACCAATAGTCAATCATTTCTTCTTCAGTAAAAGTTTCTTTCGACTCGGTTGTTGAATATTCTTCAAACATCACATCAAAATCCTGCTCATTCCAGTGCGATACATATTCACTCAGACGCTCTTCCGGTGTAATCGGTTCATCCTGGCAACCTGCCAAAAAGACGGCCGCCAGCATAGCTGCTAATCCTGCCATTTTCGTTTTCATCAAAGACCCCCAAGTTGATTTGTTATGTATATGGTAACAAACATTTCCAAAATATAATCATTTTTTCGGATAGCCCACTTTAAAACATGCAGGACCATCGTCATCCATTTGTATTCTTCCCTATTGACGACACAATTCTACTTTTAGATTCATTTTTATTTTTCATTATGAATTTATTTAATTCCTGACCAGTATTTCACGCCCGGGGTATATACGTTATTACTTTTATCTTCGATCTAAAAGCAGGGCGTCCAAAGTGATTAATTCCATCTATCATCATCCCAAAATGATAAGCATCTTGCTTTATTTTATCCTGAAAATAATGTACTATATAAAAATGACTGATAGTCAGTCATTTTTAGGAGGATGAGAAGTGAAAAAAGATAAATATAACCTTTTATTAGATGCAGCAATTGAAGTATTAACTGAAAAAGGATTTGAGAAGACTTCAATCTCTCACATTGTGAAAGAAGCCGGTGTCGCTCATGGCACCTTTTATTTATATTTTGATTCAAAAAGTGCGATTGTACCGGCAATTGCTGAGCGGATTTTGAATGAACTCGTTGAGCAGCTTGATCTGCAGGATGGTCTACCGATTGAAGATCTGATCACAAAATTGGTTGTAAGCTCTTTTGAAATGACGAAACGATATCGTAAGGTAATTACGCTTTGCTATTCAGGAATGGCGTTCTACCATTCTCTTGAGCGATGGGAAGAAATCTACAGACCTTATTATGAAAAAATCGCTTTACAACTTGAGCAGAATCAATCTCTAACACTACCCGCTCCAGCTTTTCAGACAGCCAGAATGATTGTTAATACGATTGAAAATGCAGCAGAAATGTATCATGTAGCCTATCAGCAGGAGAACACAGAACAACAAAGTCAACAGCACGTCACACAATTTATTTTAAACGCAATTAATTAGAAAGGATTTGCTATTATGCAACACCAGCAGGAAAAATCATTATTAAAGCTATCTGTCTATGCCGCACTTGTTTTTGCAGTAGGGGGGATCGTTTGGGGATGGCTTGTATCCTCACAAATGGTTCAATTTGATGGATATTATTCTTTAATCAGCGTTGGCTTATCTATGCTTTCGTTAGGAGCCGCACAATTCATTAGAAGACATGACCACAAACGTTTTCCATTCGGAAAGGATATGCTTGAACCGATTGTTATTTTGTTTAAATACTCCATCATTCTGTTACTTTGTATATTTTCCATTGTACAGGCAGTAACCGGATTAACTACCGGTGGCCGGGCGACAGATATTGATGGTGCACTGCTTTATTCCATCATTGGTGCAGCAGGGTGTCTGGCAATTTATTTATATTTCAAAAGAAAATCCAAAAATGCTGGCGGCTTTATTACAGCAGAGTCGAATCAGTGGAAAATGGACTCTCTTTTAAGTTCGGCTGTTTTAATCGGCTTTATGATCGCTGCAGTGTTATCAAGGACTGACTATGATTTTGTCGTTCCTTATATCGATCCGGTTATGGTACTGATTGTTGCAGGATATTTTATCAAAGTTCCTGTAACTGAGATGATGAAATCAGGCAGAGAAATATTGGAGATGTCACCAGATCAAATAATCCAGTCACAAATAGAAGCAATTACAGAGGATCTGGAGAAAAAATATGACTTTCAGGAGTCGATTGTACGTGTCGCAAAGGTCGGGGGTAAGCTATTTGTTGAAATCGACTTTGTCGTATCACCTCAAAGCTCTATTCAGACAGTCAAAATGCAGGATCAGATCAGAAGCGAATTCTCAAATAAGATACATCATATGAAATATACAAAATGGCTCACAATTTCCTTTACCGGGGACAGAAAGTGGGCAATTTAAATTTGGATGAAAACCCCCATCAGCAAATTAAGCTGATGGGGGTTTTGCTGTCAGAATAAGCATAAATACCGGTTTAGAGACACTTCACATCAGTTTATTACTCACTTGCCCCAAGCATCTGAATAGCCATCTTATGCATCTCATCAAGCCCCGACACTAATGCATACTCAGCAACCACAATTGCTCCAGCTGCTTTCACCTCTTCAATATGCGCAGCCATCCCTGACCAAGTCCGCCCGCCTGCAGCACCATAAGCATCAAGCAGCTTTTGAAGTCCTTCTTTTCCGAAGATCTGAAGATGCGCTGTAAAATCGAATGATACATCACCGACGCTTACTTCTGTCCAGTCGATGAACCCGGTCACTGCACTTTCCTCATTGATCAAAATGTGACCAGGGTGTAGGTCGCCATGTCTCACACCTGAATGCGCCGGCCATATCTGTTCATTTGCCAGCCATTTTTCCCAGCGCTCCCAAAGTGCCGGATGGATATCAAAATGTTGTTTGATACGATTCATTCTTTCCTTCATTGCAGCTCTCATATCTTTTCCTTCAATGATTGTGATACCGGCATCTTTGAGTAACTCAGTATCCAATGTATGCAGTTCCGCCATTGCTTTCCCCAGCGAACGATAAAATTCTTCTGGCGGATTCTGCTCATCAAGCTCCCACACATATACCTGCTGCTCCATATCTATTGTTGCGGCCGGAACACCGTCAAGCTGCTGATAAGCAATCAGCTGATCTGTAAATATGGACCAGCGCGGCACCTGGAAAGTGACGTTTCCACTCAAAATATCGAGTGCACGCTTCTCAATAATTGCATGCCTCATTGATTCCTTTTGGCGCGGAATGCGTAAAATCCACTTTTCGCCCTGCAGATCTGTCGCATGTGCCACTCTGAAATCCACGCCGGATTCATTGATTTTAAAGCTTTCTTCTGACAACAGCAATCCTTCCTGTTTAGCTAAATGAATAATTTCTGATTGTTTCATTTTAAATACCTCCATATTATTTTAATTAATTCAAAAACCCGCAGACTGCTCTGCGGGTTTCGGGTAAACGGGTACACTAAATAATGTCTCCCTTGATATACAAAAAGAAAGACAGACCTCCTCTGCCTTTCTTCAGCGGCAAAAATTGATCCGTTGAAGGTAATTAAAAATGTGCAGACTTCTCCCGTTTACTCCATTTATGAAAACAGAGCCTTTGAACATATGAAATTACTGATTGTTCAAAGTTTGCTGGCGTAGTCTCACTGAATACATTTTTATAACCCTCCTCTTATATAGTAAATTTACTATACCTTAATTTCAGTGTAGTGTCACAGGAAACGCTATTCCCTTATCATGAATGCTTGATTTAATTATAGCATTTATCCTCTAAATCTATCAGCCTTGTTCTCCATTTTTTTACTGTTAAGATTAGATTTATACTGCATTTCAGGGAGGATTCAAATGGAATTTACCATAAAAGAAAAAGAAGGTTTTGAAGGGAAAATTGGCGAACTGGTTGCAATGCTTGATTACTCAAGAGCTGTCCTGCTTGAAGATATCAAAGACCTAAGCCAGGATGACCTTGATTTCATCGCTTACGACGGCGCAAACTCAATAGGCGCACTTCTCATGCACATCGCATCAGTGGATTTTGTTCACCAGGTAATTACGCACGAAGACAGAGATTTAAATGAAGAAGAATTTTCAAAATGGAAAACTGCACTATTTCTTGGATCTGAAGCAAGCAACGAGATCAGAAATCATCCACTTGAGTATTACTTGAATATCCTGCAGGAAACCAGAGAAAAAACATATTCTATTTTGAGTTCAAAAAATGAAGAATGGCTGTTTCAAGAAGGTAAGTGGGATAATGGTGTTTCTCATAATAACTACTGGTTCTGGTATCATGTGATGGAAGATGAAATCAATCACCGCGGGCAGATCAGAATGATTAAGAAGATGCTTTTACATAAGAATTAATAACGAATTTGGTAGAAGAGAGTGATGGTTTCATTGAAAATTTTAAAAGTACTTTATATCCTGCTGACCGGGAGTATTGTTTCATATTACCATAGTATGTTTATACCCAAAGATGGGCTTGTAAACGGTATTATTTACTTCTCAACAGCCATTCCGATAGCGATTTTGTATTATTTGATTTATAAGTGGGTTTTCAGTCGTTTCGATAAGCCTACAGAAGACGGCTAAAATCAGTTAACCTTCATAGATTGTAATCACAGGATCATACTCACTAATAACCCTGAAAAACTCATTGATCGTAGAATAAGTATGGATTTCAGCCTTTGGGATGGCGTCTGCAAGTGTGAGACTGCGCTTGTAGACCTCAAGTTTTGGGGCATTGTAGGTTTTCATGAAATAAGGCTTTGTATTGTCATAGTCAGTTGGAAATTGAACATCGAGATCATATCTGAGGTCCATCCTGCCATCATGTGTATCATATTCAAAATACCAGACAGCATAGTCTGCCGCGCATGCCTGATCATATACAATCCGAACCGTATGCCCACTTAAATCACTAATCATAATCTCAAGAAAATTCGGGTCTACTTTAACTGATTCTAAGAATAGATAACTCGGATTTTTACCTTTCAGGTGTTCGATTCCCTCAGGCTGCCAAACGATCGTGTATGAATTTTGATTCTCCAAACTAATCCCCCTTTTACGATAAATACCTC
The DNA here is from genome assembly GCA_000818095.1 of Jeotgalibacillus malaysiensis. Taxonomy (NCBI): domain Bacteria; kingdom Bacillati; phylum Bacillota; class Bacilli; order Caryophanales; family Caryophanaceae; genus Jeotgalibacillus; species Jeotgalibacillus malaysiensis. The sequence continues at coordinate 900,332 of CP009416.1, read as the reverse complement.
ATACTCATTCTAATCATGGTGATCAGAATCACACCAGCGCCAATAAAGAGTATTATGGCTCCAACTTTACCTTTTTCTTTTGGCCACTCTTTTAGTCCCATCATCAAAAAGAATGCGCTGAGTGGTATCCCTAAGAATAAGGTGGAAAATAGATCAGGTTCATGATTAGAACTGTAAAAGCCAGCTGTTACAACAAGCACCGCTACAACTGCGAGCAATCTTCTGAGCAGCATCAAAAAACTCTCTAACCTAATGTTTTAATCAGTCTATCATACAATTGAAAGATCGTAACCAAAAGTGGGAATTTTAAGGATAAATGAAACCCCACCCTTTTTCACACGTAATAATATTAGCCTTATTTTTCAAAGGAGGGTGATGAATGAGTAAAATAACATTGTTGCTTATAGGATTGTTAGCTTTTAATACAATCAGATATTCAAGCTATCTGATGCAGGGATCGGATTCTCTTTACTATATGATCATGCTTGGCTTAAATATAGTTGGACTGATCATTGCGGCTGGTGATACATATTTAAGAAGCAGGAGAGTTACTTAAGTAATTCACTCAAAAATAAACGCCTCGATTACCGGGGCGTTGTTGGATAAAGCCAGACCCCATCCTTTGCTCCTTCTCAATCAACATGCTCTATTCCATTTTCTGTGTACGATTCTAAAAGGACTTGACCCTTTTTCCTGCATTTGAAACTATTTCTTTTATCTGCCGTATAAATGATTATCCGAACCAAGGAGGAATTGTGATGTCAAAGTACTCGATCAGACAATTTGTACAGGAAACGCAGCAGGAAGATAGCGCGCGTGATTTTTTTTGAGCTGGAGACTGACCGTATGCTTGAGGTCAATCTGAATGGAAGGGTTTGGGCAAAAGCAGGCTCGATGATTTCTTATGATGGCAATATTAAATTTGAACGTGAAGGTATGCTTGAGCATGGGCTTGGGAAGTTTGTGAAGAAGGCTTTCAGTGGTGAAGGTGCTCAGTTAATGAAGGCGAATGGTCAGGGCAGACTTTACATCGCAGATATGGGTAAGAAGATAACGGTGCTTGATCTTGAAGGTGAAAGCATTTTTATTAATGGAAATGACTTGCTCGCTTTTCAGGACGGATTAGACTGGGATATCAAGTTAATGAGACGTGTTGCAGGAATGATGGCTGGCGGACTGTTTAATGTGCGCCTTGAAGGTCAGGGGCTTGTTGCTTTCACTTCACATTATGAGCCGCTTACGCTACATGTCACGCCGGACAAGCCAGTATTCACTGACCCGAATGCAACGGTTGCCTGGTCAGGTAGTCTGGAGCCTGAGTTTGTGACAGACGTTCAGTTGAAAAGCTTTTTCGGCAGAGGCAGCGGAGAGTCTGTACAGATGAAGTTTTCAGGGAATGGGTTTGTTGTTGTGCAACCGTATGAGGAAGTATATCAGGCTCAGCAAAGCTGATTGGACAGAGCCGCACTATTAAAAGTGTGGCTTTTCTTATCCATAAAAAAGCAGACCCATCATGGATCTGCTTTTTCTTCATTTCATCCGCAACAACCGCATACTATTCAAAATGACAATCAACGCAGCACCCGTGTCACTCAGTACAGCCATCCAGAGAGTTAAGTACCCCGGGAAAATCAGCATAAGCGCTGCAAGCTTTGTAATCAGCGAAAACCAGATATTCTGCTTGATAATTGTGAGCGCTTTTTGGCTCAGCCGGATCGTGTGCGGCAGCTTTTCAAGGTTATCTGCCATCAGCACGATATCCGCTGTTTCCATCGCCGTATCAGTTCCGGCACCGCCCATCGCAATGCCAAGGTCAGCTGTCGCAAGTGCCGGGGCATCATTAATGCCGTCACCTACCATAGCGACCTGCTTCCCTTCATCCTGCAGCTTCTTGACAGCCGTTACCTTATCTTCAGGCATCAGCTCAGCAAAATAGCGATCCACACCAGTTTCAGCGGCCATTTTCTTCGCTGTGCCTTCATTATCACCAGTCAACATGACCATTTCACCGATGCCAGCCTGCTTCAGCTTTTCAATTGAACGGACCGTGATATCGCGGACTGTGTCAGCTACTGCGATCAAGCCAAGGATCTGCTCCCGTGTCCCTACTGCCACCAGCGTATTGCCTTCATTTTGCATCACGTCTATCTGCTCATCAAGATGTGCAGTTGACACACCCATTTCTTTAAAAAGCTTTGGCTTCCCTGCAAAGTATTCAGTACCACCAATCATTGCAGTGGCACCTTTACCTGCGATTGCACTAAAACCACTTCCTGCTTTTGATGAAATGTTGCGTTCATTTGCATAGCTGATCACTGCCTGTGCAATAGGATGCGTTGAATGTTCTTCAATTGTTTTTGCGATACTGACAACTGTTTCACTGTCTTCTTCCAGTGAAATCACCTGCGTTACTTTCGGCTTTCCTTCTGTTAGCGTACCTGTTTTATCAAATGCGATTGCCTTGATCGCGCCTGCTTTTTCAAGGAATGTACCACCTTTGATCAGTACGCCGTTACGCGCAGCATTTCCGATCGCAGACACAATCGCAACCGGCGTTGAAATCACCAGTGCACAAGGACAGGCAACGACCAGTAGCGCGAGTCCTCTGTAGAACCATTCACCCCACGCACCAAAACCAGCGACTGGCGGAACCACCATGACCAGCAGCGCAAGAATAAACACAATTGGCGTATAAACAGCTGCAAACCGGTCGATAAAGGCCTGTGTCGGCGCTTTTTTCTCCTGTGCCTCTTCTACTAAATGTATGATGCGGGCAATGGTTGTATCCTCTGAAAGTCTCGTCACCTTCACTTCCAGAGAGCCGCTTTCGTTGACTGTGCCAGCATATACTTTATCTCCTGGTTCTTTATCAACCGGCAGTGATTCTCCTGTAATCGGCGCCTGATTCAGACTTGAGCGTCCGGCAATAATCTCACCATCGAGAGGAATTTTCTCACCCGGCTTTACGACCATAATGTCATGAATCGCAACGTCTTCTACCTCTTTTACGATCGTACCCTCTGCAGTTTTAATCACAGCTTCAGACGGTGTCAGGTTGATCAGACTGCGAATTGAATCTCTTGTACGTTCGATTGATCTGTTCTGCAGTGCATTTCCGAGTGCGAACAGCCAGACAACCGTTGCCCCTTCAAACCATTCGCCGATTAGTGCTGCCCCGATTGCTGCAGTCACCATTAAGACGTTCATATCAAGCGAGCGGCTTTTCACCGCGTAAAATGCACTTCTCGTCGGCTTATATCCGCCGATGGCAATCGCAGCTGCATAAAATGCAGTCACCAGCCACTCAGGAATGGCTGTAAAAGATCCGATGAATCCAAGCGCTAAAAGGAGTCCGGAAATGGTTGTGACCGGCAGTGCCTTCCCAGCTTTTTGATCATCTTTTTTCTGATTTCGTAGAGTCGCCGGTACCGCATCAAAGCCTGACTTCTGAACTTCTTTTACGACCTGATCTGCAGTCAGCGTATGGGCAATATGCATCTTTCCTGTTGAAAAGTTGACCCTTACACTCTGAACATCAGGATTGCCGGACATATGCTTTTCAAGCGTTGCTGCACACGAGCTGCAGTCCATTCCGCTTACCTGGTAAATGTGTGCATCCTTTGCCGGACGGTCTGGTTCAGCTTCAAAGCCGTATTTCTTAACGTATCCCGGAATGGCATCATACAGGTCAGGGCTTGCAGCTCCGACAGCCATTTTCCCTGCTGCATAATTGACTTTGACAGATTTGATGCCCTCAGTTTTTGAGAGGCCCTTTTCAAGTGTTAAAGCGCATGACGGGCAGTCCATACCGGTGACTTTATATGTTTTTATCTCACCCGCATCTGCCGTTGTTTCAGGCTCCGCACCTTTATTTGCACAGCATGCTTCTGCTGTTTGTTCCTGCATTTTTTCAGTGGAACAGCATGCTGACTTTGTTTCCTGTTCAGTTTTTTGCACTCTGAGCACCCCTATTCCTCATTCGCATGAACTAACGCGATCGACACAAGCTGGCGTACATGGTCATCTGCCAGCGAGTAAAATACCAGCTTGCCTTCTTTACGGTACTTTGCAAGCTTCATGTTGCGCAGCAGCCGTAAGTGATGTGAGGCAGTTGCTGTTGAACAGCCGATAATATTCGCGATGTCACATACACACAGTTCATCTTCTAGTGTGAGCGCATAAGTAATTTTTACGCGCGTGGCATCAGCAAGCGCCTTGAAAATCAGCTCGACACCTTCTGCATCAGGAATTTTCGGCTGGATCCGATTCACCACTGCTTCGTCATAACAGTACGTTTCACATGTATCCTGTGTTGTCTGATTCGCTGATTTAACCATACTCGCACCTCATTCAAATAGTTGTTTGATTGTATAGTTATAGTGTATGTGTGTGGCGTGGTGTATGTCAATATGATATTTAAATGATTGTTTGAATGACTGGGTGTGAGTTGTTACGGGAGACAGCGGGCTGTCGCTGTCGTCGATTGCGGTGTCACGACGTTCAATCCCGAGTTCATGACAGTCAGTGGCCATTTCACTGCACTTACCCCGGGTGTATCGCTACTTCAATCCCGAACTAACAGCAGTCAATCTACAGACATTCTTGCGCTAACCTAAATATCACTTAAAAGATCCCCTCAGCGTTAATCAATCAACGCTGAGGGGATCTTTAGTTGCGAAGGCCGGTGTCTGACCCCAGTCTTCACTCTTCCTTATTCCATCAGGCAACTTTTTCTACCCTCCACCCTGATGTTGATTTTTTGTGCTTGTTTCTCACCTGATCCAGCTTCTCCTTTTTGGTTTTCGTTTTTCTGACGTGTGTGCTGATCTCAGTCTGAGTGCCGCGTTTCATTTCAACGTCAAATCTGCCATTTCTCACTGCATGCAGGCGCTGCTTTTTTGCTTTGCTTTTGCTCATGATTTTCTCTCCTCTAATTCAAACTATCTTTCATTGTTATTATAACAAAAAAAGGTAAAGCAGGTTACGCCCCCCGCTTTACCTTTCAGCTGCTACGTTACTGGCTTTTAAAAAAGTATTGTAAAACTCGATCAGGAAGATGATCTGCAGCATGATCAATACGCCCATTAACATCTGTGAAATTCCCGGAAGTGCTGAGAACAAGAAATATAACATGCCCAGTACAACGAATGCGAGCATCATGATGACCGTCAGTTTTTTTAAACGTTTAGTGTGAGAAGTGACACCTTTCTCTTCTTCAAGTGCTTCAATCAGACGTGAAATGATCACGTAAACGATAAACATCCCTGCAATCACAAATGCCAGCCCGGCATAAGAAATCACTGCAAGATAAGAATCCAGCGGTAGCAGCAGAGGAGAATTACCTGACGCATTCAGGATCAGGAAAGCAAGGCTGTGAAAAACCATGAATCCAACTAAAGGCTGGATTTTTTCCACCTGATTATATTTTTTGCTCAGTTCTTTTACACCAAGAAAAATCAGTACGTAACCGATGAGATTTGATAAAGAATATGTAAGACTGATATCGAGAAAATTGATGTTGAGTTTTAAAAATACCAAAAGCAGTCCGAAGAAGATCTTGTTCATATTGCGCCCCATTTCATACGTTCCTATACTGAACACAATATTAACATAATTTCTTTACCTCATATAAGAGACAGAACAAAAAGCTTCCTTAAATCCCTTTACCGCCAATAGTCTGAAGCGTACTAATTCTCTCCATCCCAGTAATAATTGGTTTTGCACGGCTGATCAGTGTCTGAGTTGCCTCAAGTGACAATGAATGCTGATGCGCCTGTTCATTCTCCCACGTTTCGTACACATATACTGTATCGGGTTCATTTTCAGATACACTTACAAGGTATAGTTCACAATCGTGCAGACTTTTCATCGATTCAGCCGCCTCTAACAATATGTCAGCAAGCAGATCTCGCTTCCCTTCCTGTACTGTGAACTTCCCAAACAAACTGAATTTACTCATGATAATGCCTCCTATTATTGAACTTTTATGACTTTTGTTTTCGCAACCGGGCACCTCTAATTGTTATATTCAACCACTTATAACATTCTCCCTAAGTTTCTAGATCCCTGCTGAAAATGGTGATTCACCAAAAAAGAGCTCCGGTCAATACCAAAGCTCTTTGCGATCTTATCTTATTTTCTACCAGGCAGAACTGCTCTCGCAGAAACAAGACCTTTCTCCACAAGCTCATCCCAGAAACCGGCCGGAATATCTGCTTTCAGTGCCTCCAGATCTTCCTTAATACGGTCAGGTCTTGTAGAGCCTGTTACGACTGCTTTTACTGCAGGGTGTGCTGTTGAAAACTGAAGTGCAGCATCCTTCAGCTTTACGCCGTGATTCAGTGCCACTTCATTGAACTGATTCACTCGTTCCTTAACTTCAGGTGTGATGTCCTGATAGTCAAAGTGGTCTCCACCGAGCAGCGCGCCTGAGTTAAATGCAGATCCAATGACAAGTCCGCCACCACTCTTTTCAGCAAGCGGCATCATTCGTTCAAGTGCGCGCTCATGCTGAAGCAGCGTATATTGTGTAGCAGATAAACTGAGGTCCGGATGCGCTTCCTCAAGTTCAAGTGCCACCTCGATCGGCGTTGTTGTATTGACGCCAATTCCCCAGGCTTTAATGACACCTTCATCTCTCAGGCGATCGAGCACCTTGAAAGCACCATTACGCGCTTCATCAAACTTTGTCACCCACTCGTCACCAAGGAAGTCAGGGGAAATATCATGCACATATACCATATCCAGCCGATCCGTCTTCAACCGCTTCAGGCTGTCTTCAATGGATCTGAGTGTTCCGTCTTCCGTGTAATCCGTCTGAATTTTATTCTTTCTGCCGTACTGAAACAGTCCTTCTTTTTCTTCCGTTTCATCCAGGACCAGGCGGCCGACTTTGGAGCTCAAAAGATATTCATCACGATTATAAGAAGACAGGATTTCTCCAAGTCTGATCTCTGCCAGTCCTGCTCCATAAAACGGGGCAGTATCATAATAACGGATTCCTTCATTCCAGGCTGATTGAATCGTCTCCATTGCTTCCTCTTCAGGAACGTCCCTGAACATATTACCGAGCGGTGCTGTTCCGAGACCGAGTTTATGTTTGATTGTAATGTCATTTTTCATTTTGAAACACCTCTTCTGCAGATTAGATGAATATAAAGACTTTACCCGATGAGAGATGTGGTAAACAGAGTGAAAGACCAGTCAGGATTAGTATAGTGAACGTGGTTCTGTCTCTCACCTGCGTCAATTTCGTTGTCATGACAGTCAACTCCGCTAATATCTGCTTCAATCCAGGTGTATCGCTACGTCGATCGCGAAAATACCAACGTCACTGGAGAGTTTACAACATTCACCCATAGAGCGGAGTGTGCTGAGAGCCCGTACAGACCATTTTATAACTAAAACGCTGCCTACAGCTTTACCCTCACTCGCTTCGTACTCATCCGAATCACCCAGAGAGAAATCCCAATTAAAATAACTGTTGCACTGAACGAAATAAATATTGGCATGTTTTCAGATGCATGCAGCGGTGTCTCCAGCTGATTCGTCCATAAAAGGTCCATCATAAAAATCAGTCCAAGTGCTCCGGCAATATATAAGAGCAAGCCCCAGCCGCCAAAACGATAATACCCGGCCCCGATGAGCCAGCCTGCAAGATAATAGACAAAAATATTTAACGTATAGACAACAAAGATCAGAAACCATGAGGCGTCTTCACCTAAATAGGTCACGAACTCAACAGGTGCAATCAGTTGTTCAATCCCGGCAACAATAACCGCTATGACCATAAAGATTGCCGATAGTGCTGCAGCCGCAACGGCAGTACCAGTGAAATAGTCTTTTCTGGTAACACCTGTTTTCACAAACCAGCTCAAGAACTTTGGCACTGACAGAATACCAACAACCAGCATGAAAATCTTAAACGGGTTTTCTATAAAATGAATAAACCCCTGAAAGGCTACTTCTTCATTATTTAATATGACCTGAAAATCAGTAAAGACCTGTAAGGTAATGAACAGTAACAGCACAATACCAATCATCCACACTGACCATCCAAACTGCATGAAGGTCATACTAAAAGCAATTTTCAAGTCTTTCCGTTTACTTTGGTCCATGCTGCCCCTCCTCCTTAGTGAGATGAATAAACAGATCCTGAAGTGAGACAGGTCCGATTTCAAGACCTGACTGCGATGCATGTACCAGTTGCTCTTCAGTAATTGGGTCAATTACCATAACTGACTTTGTCCCACCGAGTTTTTGTGTGTGAATCTGATTCATCCCTGCTACAAATTCATCTACAAGATCAGCAGCGCCAGTAACAGATGCACCTTTTTCAAGTACAACATCAACAGGCTCATGCAAAAGCACTTTTCCCTTATGGAGTATGATTGCTTCTTCAAACAGATAATCCATTTCAGAGACAAGGTGTGTAGATAAAATCATCGTTCTCGGGTGACGGGCGTGATCTTCCAGCAGCTGCTGATAAAAGAGTTCACGTGTCGGTGCGTCCATCCCCGAATAGACTTCATCGAAAATCGTAATGGGTGAGCGCGAAGCAAGACCGATGACTGCGTTCAGTACAGACTGCATGCCTTTCGACAATTTATACACAGGTTTGTTCAGGGGAAGGTTAAAGATTCCCACTAATTCCAGTGCATATTCAGCATCATAATGCGGCTTATATTCAGCAGCTGCGTTCAAGTAGGTTTTTACTTTTTCAGACTCTTCTCTGAAGTCTTTTTCATAAACAAACGTTACCTGCTGCATTAGCTCGGCATTTTCAAATAACGGCTGTCCATTCACCTGGATCGCTCCTTCATCCGGTTCTGCAAAAGAAGCAAGCAGTGATAGAAGCGTTGTCTTCCCGGCACCATTCCGTCCGATTAACCCATAGATTTTTTCTCCTTCCAGCTTCAGCGATACATGGTCCAGCGCATGGAACTTTTTATATTTTACAGATACCTGGTCAATCAGAATATTAGCCGTCACTGTTTATCACGTCCTTTCAAGTGTTCCATAATTTTAGTTAATTCCTCCTGAGATATCCCAAGTTTTTCTGCTTCCTGCAGCATAGGCAGCATATATTGATCCACAAACCCTTCTTTTCTTTGTTCCATCAGCATTTCTTTTGCCCCCTCTGCAACAAACATGCCGACACCCCGTTTTTTATAGATAATTCCTGCGTCGACAAGCAGGTTAATACCTTTAGCTACGGTCAAATGATTAATTTTATAAAAGGTCACAAGCTGAGTAGTGGATGGAATCTGTTCGTGGGCCTTCAGCTGGTCATTCACAATCTGATCCTCAATCCGTTCCTTGATCTGTATAAAAATCGGCTTACTGTCATTCAGTGAGTGGCTCAATAGTAAATCACCGCCTTATGCTTTATGGTTATATAGTTATGTATATAAGTATATGTCTAATCTTTATTTTTTGCAACTTTCTTTTAAAATTTCCCATAAAAAAACCTTTGGCCTGTTCATGCCAAAGGTTTTTCAAATAAATCTATACGAATTAAGACGACATGATCTGTCCGCCATTCACATGGATACACTGACCGGTCATGTAAGATCCGTCATCAGAACCAAGCAGCACATAAGGTCCGACAAGCTCAGACGGCTGACCCGGACGACCCATTAATGTATCTGTACCGAATTCCTCTACTTTTTCCTCGTCAAATGTAGATGGAATGAGCGGTGTCCAGATCGGTCCCGGCGCCACCATATTCACACGGATGCCTCTGTCGGCAAGGTTCGCTGCCATACTGCGCGTGAAACCGACAATCGCACCTTTTGTAGAGGTGTAATCAATCAGCTGCGGATTTCCTTTATACGGATTGACTGACGTCGTATTAATAATTGCGCCGCCCACTTTTAGATGACGCAATGCAAACTTCGTCATATGAAACACGGAATACATATTTGTTTTGAACGTTTTATCCCACTGTTCAAATGAAATATCCTCCAGGTTCGAGGTTGGGTATTGTACCGCTGAATTATTGATTAAAATGTTCAGACGGCCAAAGTGCTCCACCGTTTTTTCAACTAATTCCTTGCAAGTCTCTTCTTTAGACACGTCTCCTGGAATCAACAGGCACTTTACACCTTCCTGTTCAATCAGTTTTTTCGTCTCATCCGCATCACTCTGTTCGTCCTTTAGATAATTGATCGCAAGGTGCGCGCCTTCACGGGCATATGCAATTGCGACAGCGCGGCCAATTCCGCTGTCCCCTCCTGTAATTAGCGCGACCCGGTCAGTCAGCTTTTCACTGCCTTTATAGTCAAGCGGCTGAAGTGGACGCGGGTCCATTTTCGACTCAATCCCGGGCTGTTCTGCCTGAGTTTGTCCTGGCTGACCGCCCTTTTGTCGTTGTTGAATATCCATTTCATCCAGCTCCTTTATCTTGTAGATACCACTCTTTTCCTCACATGATAGAATGTAAACATCTGTCAGGTTCTCTAAAAAGAATGAATCTATTTCAGGTATTGATCTGAAAAGTTTCAGCTGAAATTGAATTTTTTTCACGTTGCACATAACTACTCCAAAAAAGATAGTCTGTTTTTTCACGCCTGATTTCCCTACACTGAACTTATTAATAAACTGAAAGAGGTTAGATCGATGAAATTAGATTCACCAAGGATCCGTACTGAACTGATGGAGAAAAGATTTGAAGATATTTTTTATGAAGATTATCCGGAGCTCGACAACTGTCTGGTCAGTGATACTGATTTTGAAAATGAAGATTTGCATAGAGTGAATCTGTCTGGAATGATCATTAAAAACTGTCGCTTTAATGGGACTGACTTTACTTCGATCAGTATGACAGACGTTCAGTTTGAAAACTGTGATTTCTCTAATGCAATCCTAAGTAAAGCTTCTATACATAGGGTCAGCTTTCAAAACTGTAAATTTACCGGAACGGATCTGACTGATTCAAGAATGGGAAATGTGTTTTTTGAAGATTCAATTTTAAATCTTTCTTCATTCGGAAGCTCAAAGTTTGAAAAAGTGAGGTTTGAATCGGATTCATTGGAAAGTGCCGATTTTTATGAGTGTGTATTGAAGAAGATTGAATTCAATCGATGTAACCTGAACAGTGCCAACTTTGAAAGAACACCGCTCAAAAACGTTGATATTAGTACCTCAACGTTCCAATCACTGATTCTTTCACTTGAGGATCTTAAGGGGTGTAAAGTCTCTACTCAGCAGGCGATACAGTTTGCAGCACTGCTTGGACTGGTAATTGTGGATTAATGCATTCATCCTAAAACCCCTACTAATATGACGGATAGTCCCATACAGAGTAACAATGTGATGGCCCAGTCAATTTTACTCGTTGTCTTTAAGAAAATGTTGAGAGTTGCGCTGATAAAGAAGGTAATGACAAATACAAAAAGGATCGCAATCACATTATTAAGCATTTTATTAATCTCCTTTTTTGGAAATATTTCTATGTTATAATATAGCATAGAAATATTTGCTATTTCAGTCAAGCTGAAACAGGAGTATTGATCTATGATATGGAAAAAATGATTTATAATGCGATACTGAGCTATCTTGTATTAAGCCTTCCTTTCATTTTCGGCATCGGCTATGTAATTGACTGGACGCCGGAAGCTACGTTTATACAAAAGACATGGGGATATACGAGCGAGGGATTGCTTGCCTATTTCATTCCGAAAGCGGCTGTTTCAATTGGGGTTAGTGGGCTGCTGGTTACATGGCAGCATCGGAAAAGTGAAAAAACCACTTAATTGAGGAGGATGATCATGAAGAAATTCTGGCTGCTGCTTTTAAGTGATGTCATTATTGGCATCATCATTTCTATCATTCAATACAGTGGAGAATCACTGTTCTTTCAGTACACAGCAAAATACGCTGATACAACGCTCGCCATCACTGAACAGAATTTTGACGTGACGGTTGGATCATTACGAATTATTTTTATATCAGTCATTGTTGTCATGCTTGTCTGGTTTTCGATTGAAAACTTGCATAATATAGACGCAGCAGGCGAATAGATGGCTCAAATTAATTTGCATGCAACAAAAAAAGACTGTATCACACAGTCTTTTTAACGTTCATTCTTCTCATTCTCCAACTCTTCAATCACTTCATCCATTTTCTCCTGGTCCTCATCTGATAGTTCTGGAAACTGGGGATTAATCTCCTCCAGTACATTCACCATAACTTCAGTAATGATATAACGGGAATATAACTCATCATCAGCTGGAAGCACATACCATGGAGCAAAGTCAGTGGAAGTATGCCCGAGCATTTCTTCAAATGCTTTCTGATAGTCATCCCAGTAACGTCGCTCTTTAATATCATTGAAAGAGAACTCCCAGTTTTTCTTAGGCGTCCTCTTTTATACCGTGATCTTCTTTTGTGGCATAGGATCCAAGGTTCACTTTCTCATTATGCTTTACCAGATATTGATTTATATCCACTTTCTCTTCACATGCCTTCCTATTCATATAGACATCCTGGTATACAGATTGCCGTAAATATCCTCTATCCATACCCCCGTTTCTAAAAAGATAAACGATTAGAAATAACGGCCTTTCCATGTGGAAAAATGTGTTAGAATCACCTTATAACTTGTAATAATTTTATATTAGAAAATCTGGAGGCCTTATATTGCACAAAAATATCGTGTTATGGGATTTAATCTGCTACATCATTTTTCCGCTCATCATCTGGCACGGTTCCAGAGAGTACATTGGTGATTACTATGCCATGCTCATTTCAACAGTACCGGGGTTTATCTATAGCATCATTCGTTTTGTGATTCTGAAGAAAGTGAATTTCCTGGGCATTTATTTAATTGTTACACTCGCAATCGGCACACTGATTGACGTACTTGCAGGATCAGCGATGCAGATGCTTTGGAACAGTGTCATTTACAGCTATGCACTCTCATTTCTTCTACTGATTAGTATTGCGATCAATAAACCGCTCTATCTGCTGTTTGCAGTTGATATCATGGAACTCCGCGGCAGAAACAGAGAGATTTTAAAACAGGAATTTTACCAAAAGAAAGTTCTTTTTATTTTTAAATTGATCACGTTTGGCTTTGCTTTTCAGGGTATCCTGCTTGCGTCAATTAAAGTCTGGCTGATCATGAATTACGGTGTTGAAGCATTTGATAAAGGTCTTGTCCTCAGACAGGTGCTCAGCTGGACCATTTCAGCTGTATTGATTTATGGGTTTGTACATATTGGAAAGCTGTTAAATTATAAGTCTAATGCTGAGCTTGAGCGCGAATCTCAGGAGGCAGAAGGGGGCAGAATATGACCAGCAAACTCCAGGGAAACTTCCGTAACAAAAACAAATATCTTCTGACACTGAAAGTTCTCTTTAACGCAGTCGCATTGTTCTTTTCATTACAGATTATCTACCTTTCAGTTTCTGCGCTGAGCAGTCCAAATGCCGAAAACGGGGTTACTGGTCCAATGCTTTCAGGTTTGCTCTTTTTTCTGGCACTCTCTAATGCGATGAATTTAATTGAAATGAAGATGACTAAAGAAAAAAAGCATTTCAAACTTCTTTTAATCGTTACAGGATGTATGTTTTTTGTTTCGATTTATATTCTTTTGTAAAAGCCTTGAAAGGACATTTCAAATGAAAAAACTCAGGTTCATATTCATTTTTCTCACGATCAGCTTAGCCGCTTATGGGATCCTTAACAATCAGGTCAGCCTCATCTCCCCTTACGTTCTTCTAACCGCCGGGGGTGCTATTATACTCAGCGGCCTTTCTGAATTTCAAAAGCGCAGTCCGAACGCCCTGTCACTGTTTTTCTCAGCAGGTTTTATGATTATCGTGAGTATGTATATCTTAATTTCCATTTAAAACATTTTTTACTCAAGTGAATTCCTGAGTTGAAAAGATAGTCTTTAAAATTTTTATCCTTTGTTTTCATATATTCATGTTGTGTACTCGTTCAATAAAATTAGAAGAAGTGACTATAGCATGTATTACTTTATTTATGACGGAGCAAACAGATTGAAATATGTCTCACCGGGGAAAAGCCGTTATACTTGATTAACCAATTGAAAAGGAATGATGCAGATGCTGACTAGACCGGAGAAAAATGAATACGCTGAGCCTTTTGGACAATACATTGACTTTGTGCCTAAAGGATTCTTAACATTTAATGAAAGACTGCTGACAATTAAAGAAAGCGAAGCAAGGACATACCTCTGCTTCGCTTTCTGCTATTTATTCACTTTCTTCAATGTCCATAATACACTATCAAAATCGCCATCCGGATAAGGAAGCGGCACCCCTGCATTCATCAGCTCGTCCCCGCCATACACAGCTTCAAGCCCATCAACATAATATTTGGCATGAGGATCCAGCCCTCTTAACCTCACACGCTTGAACGGACCATTTGCTTCATTCAGAATGTGTAAATAGAGAAATACAGCTTCAGATTGATCCGGGTTAACTTTAATCGTGGCATAACACTTGTCTTCGTGAACATTTTTCAGTCTATATAGGTCACCAAACTGTATGGTTGCACGAATATTTTTGTACACCTCTACCTGACTGGTCATCACAGATAATTCGTCTTCAGTCATCGTTGTAACATCAAGCTCGTAGCCAAAGTTCGCCTCCATCGCGACATAACCGCGCGTCTTTAATGACGTCAGGCGGCCGGTCTGATGATTCGGCGAGGCTGAGACATGTGCACCCATTGCGCTTGCAGGATACGCAAGGCTTGTGCCGTACTGAATGGAAGCTCTGCTGACTGCATCTGTATTATCGCTCGTCCAGGTCTGAGGCATATAATAAAGCATGCCCGGGTCAAACCGGCCGCCACCGCCTGAGCAACTTTCAAACAAAATATGCGGAAATGCTGCAGTGATTTCCTCCATGACCTCATACAGACCAAGCATATAGCGATGAGCAGTTTCACGCTGTCTGTCTGCCGGCAGAGAAGGTGAACCGATCTCTGTCATATTGCGGTTCATATCCCACTTTACATACTCAATATTGGCACTTGATAAAATTACTTTCAGCTGATCAATAATGTTTGTTCTGACCTCCGGATTAGCAAAATCCAATACAAGCTGATTCCGGCTTTCAGACCGCCTTCTGTCCGTCACGTGAAGGCACCAGTCAGGATGGTTTCTATACAGCTCACTATCGGGCGATACCATCTCAGGTTCGAACCAGAGACCAAACTTCATTCCAGACTGATTGACTTCATCTGCAATCCCGGAAAGTCCGGACGGCAGCTTTTCTTGGTGCACAATCCAGTCACCGAGTGAAGCCCTGTCATGGTCTCTTTTACCAAACCAGCCATCATCCAGTACAAACAGTTCAACGCCTGTACCGGCTGCAGCGTGTACGATTTCCTTAACTTTCTCTTCA
Organism: Jeotgalibacillus malaysiensis; assembly: GCA_000818095.1. Lineage (NCBI taxonomy): Bacteria > Bacillati > Bacillota > Bacilli > Caryophanales > Caryophanaceae > Jeotgalibacillus > Jeotgalibacillus malaysiensis. Next base: position 884,948 of record CP009416.1, on the reverse strand, counting down.
GTAAAATCGAAATAAGTTGCTTCCCAATTATTGATGAGAACAGGCCTTTCTTTTCCTTTATGTTCACCTCTTACCAGATGATTGTTGTACAGCTGATGAAAAGTTCGCGACATTTTACCGATACCCTGATCAGAATAGACAAGTACTACTTCAGGAGTCTGAAATGCTTCTCCCGCTTCAAGCAGCCAGCTGAAATCAAATGGGTGAATCCCCATATTGACACGCGTATTCCTGAATTGATCTGCTTCAGCAATCGCCTTAAAGCTTCCGCTATACACCAGGTTAAAGGCAAATACGTCCCCGTGTTCTTCGCCTGCCCCCTTTTCAGCAAGCGCCAGAAAAGGATTTTGCTGATGAGAACTTGATCCTCTTCGGCTTTCAAGCGAGAGTGCATGCCTGCCGAGAGATGATCGCTCCATGTCACGCTCCCTTTCATGGGCACCTGGAAGATTAATTACATCAAAATCGTCCTTTCTAAAATCAATATTCACTGACGCACACTTCTGAATGCGGAAAGATAATGTACCTTCATTGATAATACGTGCACTTCTGGTGATCGCATTACGCTTACCAAAGACAGTATAAGAAAGCTCGATCACTGCATCCCTTAGCTGATCTTTCAACCTGATCACAAGCGTTTCAGCGTCTCCTTCTGTTTCTGCATATACGTGAGGCAGTCCTTCAGGTGCAGGTTTGCCACTGATCACTTTGTAATCTGAGAAGCGGAAATCTGAAACGGTTGACCCGTCCGCCCATTGAAGATGAACAGCAGGGTCTCTGAAATCAGTATGTCCGTAAGACGGGTACTCCTGTGAAAGTGTATCCAGTGAAAAAGCTCTGTCACTGCTGTCAGGGTTCGCTGAAAAGCCGCGATCCCTGAAGCGGTGCTGCATCAATCCATTGTAATGTTCAATTCTTTTCCCCCAATACACATGGGTCACATATTCCCTGTACACTTCAATGATATAACTCGTTTCCTCTGTCTGAAGATGAAATGTTTTTTCATCCTCACTGATAAAGATGCCAGTGGTTTTATTTGATAAATGATTCATCAGGATTTAATCGCTCCTTGTGTGACGCCGCTGATGATCCACTTCTGCAGGAACAGGTATAGTACCAGCATCGGCAGGAGTGCCATCAGATAAGATGAGAACGCCAGATTATAGTTAGTTGCAAACTGTGACTGGAAGACATATTGCACAAGCGGCAGCGTATGGTCTCCACGGTCACTCAGAATAACAAGCGGCAGCAGGAAATCATTCCACGCCCACAGCGCTGTCAGAATCCCCACAGTCGCATTGATTGGTGAAAGCATCGGGAATATAATACGCCAGAACACACCCCATCTTGTACAACCGTCAACAATTGCCGCTTCCTCAAGCTCTTTTGGAATCGTTTTAATATAACCGACATATAAAAAGACATTGAATGACAGACCATACACGATGTAAAGAAGGATCAGTCCATTCTGATTCATCAGGCCAATTGAACTCATCTGGTTAACGATCGGCAGCATGATAATCGGAAAAGGCACAAACATCGCACTGACCAGATAATAAAATAGAAACTTATAAGCTTTCTTATGCATATTCCGTGCAATCGCATAAGCAACAAGTGAATTGGTCAGCACAGTGAAAACAACGGTCACAATCGTGATATAAAAGCTGTTGCCAAACGCATTAAAGAAATTCGTCATTTCAATGGCTGTTGTGAAGTTATTAAATGTCCATTCAATAGGTAACGCCAGGATCGATTCAGCTGTTTCGGCAGGCGTTTTAAATGCATTGACCACCGTAATATAGAGCGGGAACAGGATCAAAATGGTTCCTGCCATTAACAGGAGCGTAACCGGCCAATTCGTCTTACCAATTTTCATTACAGCTGCACCTCCCGTTTTTGAAGAATGCGGATCTGGAATACTGAGATCGTTACAATCACTATAAAGTAAATGACCGCATTAGCAGACTGGTAGGCAAACTGTCCACCGGCAAACCCGTCCTGATAGATTAATAATGAAATTGATTGTGTCGCGCGCCCCGGCCCTCCGCCTGTTAACGCAACGATATGGTCAAACACCATCAGGAAGTTTTTCATCGCAAGCACCATGTTGATTGTAAAAAACGGTGCGATCAGCGGGAATGTAATCTTCCAGAATTCCTGCCATTTGCTGGCTCCGTCTAGTGCAGAAGCTTCATATAGGTCCCGCGGAATCGTTGCCAGTCCAGCGAGATACAAAATCGTATTAAATGCTGCTGCCTGCCATACTGCCACAATGACAATCGCAATCCAGGCGTGATCCGGACTCCCGAGAATACTCTTTGTCAAACCAGTCAGCCCGGTGTTTTCTGCAATCTCCGGAATGAAAATAGAAAAGATATAGTTAAAGATAAAGCCGACAATCAGGATACTTAAAATATTTGGCATAAAGTAAATCCCGCGCAGTGTTTTATGAAACTTTATTTTTGCATTTAGCCCAAGTGCGATCACAAGGCTGATAATATTCACAAGAATCGTTGAGACAATTGCAAATTGAAACGTAAACCCGTACGCATTCAGCGCATTACGGTCATTAAATACTCTGACATAGTTATCAAATCCGACAAATTCCCACACACCATAACCTCTGAAATTCGTGAAGCTGTAAAAGATCCCCTGAAGTACAGGAAGTGTATGAAAACTGAAGAACAGAATGACTGCCGGAAGCAGCATCCAGACATATACAGAAGGCTTTTTCTTCATTTTACTGCCCCTTTCATGTGATAAAAAAGAAGGGCTTTGAACCCTTCTCTAACTTATTACTGCCCTGCTAATCTTTCATACTCTGAATCCAGTTCCTCCAACAATGCTTCCTTATCCCCTTCAAGCAGGAAGTTCTGGAACATTGTGTCGATACCAAATCCCTGTGGGTAGTAATGGTCAGCAAAAGAAGTAATTTTGCCTTCTTCAAATACCGGCTGCAGTTCACTGATTGCTTCATCTGTCTGTTCCGGTCCTTCAACTGCTGAGAACAGTCGCTGCTGATCAATGTAGAACTGCAGGTTTTCCTCTTCAAGCAGGAACTCAACAAACATTTGTGCTTCTTCAGGATGATCCGCATCTGCAGCTGTTGCTAGTACAAGATCTACACCGGATACAAGTCTGTTTTCTTCAGCGTTATTTGTTGCAGGCAGCGGGAATACACCAAGCTCTATGTCAGGATTGGCTTCCTGAACCTGTCCGATCGCCCAGATTCCCTGCATATACATCACAGCTTCACCCTGTGCAAATTCCATGTTTCCTCTGCTGTAATCAGATCCGAACACATCATTATGTGTGTACTCAAGCAGCTGCTGGAGCTTGTCTGCAACTTCACCATACTCATCTGAAAATGTTGTTTCTCCTGATGCCAGTTGCTCATAAAAGTCATCAGGTTGAATGTTAGACGCCAGGCTGTTTAGAGGCGGAAGGATTGTCCATGCTTCTCCATATGTTGAGTAAAAAGGTGTCTCACCTGCACTTTCAATTTCTTCAGCGAGTGCGATGAATTCATCCCACGTTTGCGGTGTTTCAAGCCCAAGCTCTTCAAACTTTGTTTTATTGTAAATGACACCATTTGCGTTCACTGTATGTGGAAAGCCGAAATGTCCGTCGACCCCATCACCTGCGATGCGCGCGATCATATCAGAATATTCATCATTGATGTCACCAAGGACTTCATGATCAGTCACTTCCCTCAAAACCCCTGCTCTAACAAGTTCCCCATACATCACTCCACCGTTAACACTCATTACATCCGGAATATCATTTTGTGTTAAGCGGGATAAAAGCACTGTATCTGATTCAGGTACGTTATTCTGCTCGACTGTGATACCCGGATTTTCCTCTTCAAACTTTGCGATCAGCTCATCAAATGTACCAACTGCCTCCTGCTTATACTGAAAGAATTCCAGTGTGACATCCCCATCGCCGCTTCCACCATCTCCTCCACATGCTGCAAGTACTGCTGCCGCTGCTGCTGATAATATAAACGCTGATTTCTTCATTCTGATTCCTCCCTGTATATTATGTTAAGATTCTCTTTTTCCAGTTGACTGTCTGATCTTCAATTCCGTTGATACAGTGACATTAAGAGGTACTTCTCTGCCCTCTATTCGTTCCTTCAGCAGCTGTACAGCCGACATGCCAATCTGACGGCTGAAAAGACGCGTTGTTGTTAGAGGAGGTGTTACATATAGCGCGAAATCAATGTCATCAACGCTCGCCAGCGATACATCCTCCGGCACTCTGTAGCCTGCTTCATGAAGCGCGCGCATTGCACCAATTGCCATCGGATCACTCGCAATGAAAAACGCTGTAGGAATACGCTTTTGCGAGATCGCTTTCTTCATCAGTTCGTATCCTGCCTTCGTCGTCCAATCTCCTACATCATCATTACCGAGAAAGGTGTATTCGTCCCTGTACAAATTACGTTCCAGCATATACCGCCTGAAGTGAACAAAGCGTGCATCATGAACTTCAAGCTTCTTGGATAAAGTTCTTTCCTTAAATTCTCTGCCGCCAATAAATCCAATACTTCTGTGTCCAAGTAACATCAAATGTTCCAGTGCTTCTTCTGTTGCCTGCTCCAGGTCAGGTCTGACAGAATCAAAATTGTGTTTTTCAGGACTCTGATCAATAAAGACTATGTTCTTGCCCTGATAGATTTCTGCTATATCAGCCGCACTGGATTTACCGATCACGATAATCCCGTCAACCTCTTCAAGCTGATCCTCCTGCCTCCATTCTCTTAATCGCCGGGTAATCACGATATCCATGTTTAATTCTTTTGCTTTGTCTTCTATGCCATACATAATTTCTTTAAAGTAAGGATCCGCTTTATCATCTTCTTCTGAATTCCATGTCAGTAAGCCTATTTTTCTTTTCGGAAGAACGACCTGGTGTTGCTTCTTTCTTCCACGGCCACCGACAGGTTTATATTCGAGTTCTTCAATTGCAGCCAGCACCCGCTCTCTCGTTTCTTCAAGTACAACCAGATTTTTATCACCATTCAGTATTCTTGAGACCGTTGCAATCGATACCTTGGATTTGTTTGCTACATCTCTAATATTAGCCAAGTAAAATCACCCCTTTTGTTAACTGATGATTCAGTTATTTATCTTGTTAATTTAAGATATCAACGTTTGAAATCGGTTACAATTACTTTTTACCGGTTAAAAGTCGGTAAAATTAAATGTTATTTTATACCTTCTTAAAATGTAATAATGATTATTAAAGATTAAAGGTGATCTGCCCAAGTTTTCACCGAATGAAAGAACATTGCATATATTAATTCTGTCAATACAGAATGATTTTGTGCCCCTCTGCCCCGCCATCACGTTAAAGAATTAAATGAAAAAGTATTGACTTTCTATTTCCATCGGCTATACTTACATACAATTCCGATTATTTTTATAGGATTAAAGAGATAAGCAGGTGATGTTTTGTTTTTATCAATGAATAATGTACATAAGTCTTTTACGAACAATGGAAAGACTGAGCTTGTACTGTCAGATATTCAGCTTGATGTGAAAGAAGGCGAGTTTGTCTCGATCCTTGGTCCATCCGGCTGTGGTAAGTCAACACTATTATCGATCGTGGCGGGTCTTGCACACGCAACTGAAGGATCGATTGAACTTGAAGGTAAAACGATTAAAGGTCCCGGCAAAGAACGCGGCATGGTATTCCAGCAGGCTGCATTATTTCCATGGCTGACAGTAGAAGAGAATGTGATGTTCCCACTTTTACCGGATATGTCTAAAAGGGAAGCGCAGCAAAAAGCCCATCAGTACTTACAGATGGTCCAGCTTGGTGCTTATACAAAGCATTCGCCGCATGAGATCTCGGGTGGAATGCAGCAGCGTGTAGCCATTGCAAGAGCGCTCGCAATGGATCCGGCATTACTATTGATGGATGAACCGTTTGGCGCACTCGATGAGCAGACACGTTCAAGGCTTCATGAAATTGTAGAAAAAATCTTCCTTGAGACGAAAAAGACGATTTTGTTCGTTACGCACAGTATCGCTGAATCGCTGAAGCTTTCTGACCGTATCGTCGTCATGGGCACGCAGCCCGGCACAATTTTAGAAGTGATTGAACTGAACTTCCCGAGACCCCGCTCTCAATCAAAGGAAGAGCTTCTCTATTATGAAGAAAAAATACAGGCGTTATTGAAATCTGAAATTGATAAGGTAACGGAAAAGGAGCAGAAAAATGCAGCCAGCCGTTAAACGGATTATTTTTTACGTATTACTATTTTCTATCTGGCAGGGTGCAGTCTATGTTTTCGATGTATCTCCATCTCTTTTGCCGGCACCGACAGATGTTTTTGCCTCATTATATGAAGGATTTAGCAATCTTACATTGGTCTATGACCTTATCGCCAGCTTCAGACGATTATTTATCGGTCTTGCGATTGCACTGGTACTCGGACTTTTACTCGGTGTCCTGTTAGCGAAATCAAAAACGGCTGACGAGACGCTTGGCTCTCTGATTCTTGCCTTGCAGTCTGTACCTAGTATTGTGTGGCTTCCGCTTGCAATTATGTGGTTCGGTCTGAATGAAATGGCTGTCATCTTTATTGTTGTACTTGGAGCAACGATTGTCATGACGATTAATGTCCGCACGGGGATCATTAATGTGCCCCCGCTTTTCATAAAAGCAGCAAAGACAATGAACTACAGAGGCTTCAGGTTATTCAGGAAAGTGACGATACCTGCTTCTATTCCTTATGCAGTGACTGGTATCCGCCTTGCGTGGGCATTTGCATGGCGTGCACTGATGGCCGGTGAGCTATTAAGTACAGGTCCCGGACTTGGTTACTCTCTTCGTTTCGCATCAGATTTTGGAGATATGAGCCGTGTGATCGCGATCATGCTCATGATTATGTTAATTGGAATTATCGTCGATTTACTATTTTTCCAGCGTGTTGAAAAGAAAGTCCTGAAAAAATGGGGACTGGCAACAGAATAAAACTTTGGAGGCGAAAAAAATGAAAAAAAATCTTAGTGCACTATTTTTCCTGGCAGCAATCCTGGTATTATCAGCCTGCGGATCTGACAGCTCGTCAGGGTCGGGAAGTAAAGATGAACTTGTCATCGGCTACTTCCCTAACATTGATCACGTACCTGCGATGATCGCAAAAGAAAAGCAATACTTTGAAGAAGCAGTTGGTGAAGACGTAGAAGTCACTTACAAGACATTTCCTGACGGCGGCGCATTTATGACAGCCCTGAAAACAGGTGATATTGATGCAGGATTTGTTGGACCGGGTCCTGTCATGAACAACTATGCTAACGGTGCGGATGTTAAAATCCTTGCCGGTGCTTCATCAGGTGGCACAGTCGTTGTTGCAAGTGAGCAAAGTGGCATTGAAGGCTTAGAAGATCTTGATAACCATACATTTATTACACCTGGTATCGGGTGCACGCACGACGTTCAAATGGAAACATTCCTGAAGGAGCAGGGTATTACTTCAGCGCGTATTGGTGGAACACTGAAGCATGTTACTGGTAACCCGGCTCAGTATCAGGCAATGTTTGAATCAGGTAAAGTAGACCTTGCAGCTGTACCTGAGCCATGGGCTTCTACACTTGTAGCGAACGGTGCAAAGGTCATTGTTGATACAGATGAAATTGCTTATGGTACAACTTTACCGAACACTGTTCTTGTAACAAGCGGAAAGATGATTGAAGAACAAAGTGAACTTGTTGATCAAATCACAGCAGCGCATGAAAAGAGCATTGCATTCATTAATGAAAATCCTGAAGAAGCGCAAACAATCGCCATTGATTCAATTGAAGAAATCACAAACCAGCGCATGGATGAGTCAATCATTGCAAGTGCATGGGAGCGCGTAACTTACACGACTGAAGTGAATGCAGATGTCATTCAGGCATTCGCTGATTCTTCTCACGACCTGCAGTTCCTGAAAGAAAAGCCTGAGTTTGATGAACTGGTTGTTCCACAGGACACTGAAGTAGGAAGTGTACAGTAAATATGAAAAAATGGATCACAGCATGCTTTGCACTGCTGATCCTGCAGGGATGTTCATCCGGGGTTAACCTGGATGAACATTTTTCTCTAAACGGGGAAGTCACTGACCTGCAGGCAGTCAACCAAAGCGAAGAACCTTTTCATACTGATGAGATGGAGGATGAAATCTGGCTTGCTGCTTTCATTTTCACTAATTGTGATACGGTCTGCATGCCGATGACTTACAATATGTCAGAGCTGCAGGATCAGCTGGATGAACAAGACCTGGATTATCAGTTCGTTTCTTTTTCGATTGATCCTGAACGTGATACGCCTGATGTACTGCAGTCATATGGAGAACAGTTTGAAGTGAATTTTGATAACTGGGATTTCGTATCAGGGTATGAGCAGGAAGACGTTGAGCTCTTTGCCAACAGAGGATTTCTGTCTCCTGCTGCACAGTTGGAAGGGTCTGATCAGTTTGTGCATAGTACGTCTTTGTATTTGATGGCTGGAGACCGGATACTTGAGCAGTATGAAATGTCTGTTGATGTGCCTTATGAGGAGATTGTTGAGGCGGTTGAGTTGTTGCAGGATTACTACTAAGCTCTTGAGCAAAGTTCGGTTTTTTCGGGCTTTGCTTATTTTTTATCAACGCTATTCCAAAGTTGAGTTAATGATTCAGTGATTTCTTCCCACGTAATATGATCGGCATAACTGTTTTTATTTTGATAGTTGATCCAGTGCTTATTCATGACCTCATCCATCATAATATCATCTAGAATTGTGTCCCCACTTAAAATAATAGTGGCTGACCCTCTGTTTTCAGCAGTTTTTCTAATTGCTTCTCCCAATACAGAATAATCTATTCTATGTCCATGCAGTTTGATAAGAATGTATATATCGTAGAAATCTCTCATTCTTGTATTCGTAATTCCCCGTGTTAATAGCGTTTCGACCTTTTCAGCAATGACTGTTTCAATATTGTATGCGAGAATATCAATCTTTCTATCTTCTAGTAATAAATCAAACCTGTAAGTTATTTCTTTTGGTGTGATTTGATCTCCTGTTGTAATATCAACTTTAATTGGGACCCTTGCATTATCCATACTTGCTTCTATTGAAACTCGATATCCTTGATATTGATCCCCATCTCGTATATCATCAATTTGTTTTATTTTCATATCGACGTTATCATTTAACCGCACTTCTAAAATAACATTAAATACTGCTTCAATCGTTTCTCTATCAACAGGTAAAGATTTTATCGTTGCATCCATATCTATCGTAGATCTCATATCCACACCTACTAGCGCAGCAATTAACATGCCCCCCTTTAAAACAAAATGTCCTTGATACTCTGACTTTGATATCCTTTCAAGCAGCCTTTCCAACATATAGTTCCTTAAAAGTATTTGGGCGTTTATATTTTTCTCTTTTGCAAGATTTCTAATTAAGGCTTTAATTTGTGTAGAGCTTTTCATAACAAAACCTCCATATAAGTCCTTAATATTTTTTGGACGCGTAATTCTCCGGCATATTTCATTAAAAGAGGGATATTTTTATCTTTACTGTTCAGATATTTTTTTATTGAATCATTTAAAACAGCAATATCCATGTTATTTTTATTTCGAATCAGATCACAAATAGTTCTTTCCCTGTCATAAGCAATAACCTTTCTTCCAAACATAGTTTGAACTTCGGCAGCTCCCATTAAATGCAATGTTTTTTTAACAGAATACGCTTTGATTCCCGCACTTTTTAACTTTGCAGTATTATAGCCAGTGGGTACCGTAACAGACCATTCAAGCGGATCCCGGTCAGTCAGATCATGTAGAAATACTGCAGTTTCATGCGAAAATATTACTTTGGGATTTCTCATTTGAATTATATACATTTCATCTTCGAATGTGTCAGGAGTAATATATACACCATGTGATACCTTTTCAAGTGCACCTTCTCTCAATAAAACAGTCAGATAATGACGAGGAATACCGTGTTTTTCTGCTTCACTTGTTACTACAATTCCGCTTCTTTCTTTAATCAATTGCTCTAATTTTTCCCGATAACTCATTTGATCACCTCTTTTGCGTTTATGCTAATATAATAAACGATATTAGCATAAACGCAAAACTATTGATATACTGTGATAAATTTTCAACTCATCGATTCCTTCTTAGAAATATGCCCACCAATCAACCTGGACCTCCTTCTCGTTGTACCGCCATCTGTATAGGAAATGGCCCTTAGCAGTGCAGTGGAGCCGAAGCGCTGACGTACGTCGTCCATAACGTAGCCGAGCCGGTGAACTTTTTCGCGGCCGGGATTGAACAGATCCAGCTGCAGAGCTGAATCATCTGCAAGGTTCGTTAATGAAATTGAAATCTTTCTGACTGGAAATGGCTGCAGGTTTTCGTGAAGAATTTCAAGACATACCTCGTAAATTTCCATCGTAATCGAAGTCGGCTTATCGAGTGACTTTGAGCGATGGAATGATTTGATTGGTGTGCGTTTGCTGTAGCCGACACCTAAGTGAATCGTGCGGCCGCCCAGATGTTTATTCCTTGCTCTTCTAGCTACTTCCTCACACATTTCAAGCAGCACTGCTTCAATTTCTTCTATTTTGTCGTAGTCTCTGAGAAGAATCTGACTCTTCCCGTAGCTTACCTGTCCCTGAATAATTGGTGCGCCGATCTCAGAGCGGTCAATGCCGTGTGCGTGATAATATAATTGGTTACCCATCACCCCAAAAACTGATTCCAGATGACTGAGATCATGTGCAGCAAGATCACCGATTGAGTAAATTCCCATCCGATTCAACCGCTTTTCAAGCTGACGGCCGATCCCCCACATCGCTGAAAGGGGCTGAAGCGGCCAGAGCTTCTTTGGAATATCTTCAAACGTCCATTCGCATATCCCTTTCTTCTTAGCCTCAAGATCAAGACAGAGCTTAGCAATCAGCATATTTGGCCCAATACCGATTGCGCACGGCAGACCGAATTCACGCATCATATCATCAGAGATCATTCGTGCGACAGCGTGCGGTCCTCCCCATAATGAAGAAGTGCCATCCACCTGAATAAAGCTTTCATCCACACTGTAGACGTGTATATTTTCTTTTGGAACGAACCTTGTAAAAATCTTCGTGATTTCAGTGGACAGCCTGAGGTACTGTCCCATATCCGGTTCAATTAATTGAAGATCAGGTATATCGGGGATCTCATGACGTCTTGTGCCGGTTCTGATACCGTGTTCACTCTTTGCGCGTGGAGACGCAGCAAGTACAACACTTCCTTTTTGTTCCTGGTTACCGATGATCGCAATTTTACATGTTAGAGGATCCTGACCCAGTTCAACTGCTGTACAGCTTGCATAAAAACTTCTCATATCTATACAAAGAATTTCCTTCTTCTTTTCAAGCGAATAGTCAACTTCCATCACCTTCACTCCTCTGCCTGGCATTATGTCTTGATATACTATTACCCACTTTCAAGAAAATTATACGAACAAATGTTCTTTTTATCAATGAGAATTTTAAAAATGAATCCAGATATACCATGATGATTGAAGGGTTAAATGTAAAGATATAGTAAAACAAGCCTTTTAAAACAACTTTTATTCAGTTTTATAAAATTTTTATACAAAACGACAGGTGTGAATCTGGCACTTTTTCTGAAATTTTCCCAACCTGCATAGTAGTCAAGCCCCAACACTCCGTACAAACCCTTACATATAAAGGATGCTATACCCCTTTACCGTATTCAACTATCTGTGATTTTCCCGATAAACAAGTCACGCTCCTTTTGTTAGGATGAGTCTATTCACAAAATATTTAGACAAAAGGAGTCGAGGGAATTGAAAAAGTCGAGAAGTGTCATGATGAGTTTATTATTAGCAGCAAGTTTGGCAGTGCCAGCAGGGGCAAGTGCTGCACCTGATCAGCAGTCAAACAATGCTGAAAAGTTCCGCGTATACGTAGAGGTATCTGGAGAGTCAGCTCAAAAAACGAAAGCATCACTACAGAAAAAATATGATTCTCGTTGGGAGTTAGGTGCAAACGGGTTTTCTACTGATATGAATGAGGCGCAATTCAAAGCCCTTCAAAACAATAAGAATCTTAAACTGACAAAAGTGGACGAGGTCTCAGTTGATACACTTAGAAGCAATAAAAACGTAACGACTGCATTCGCAGCACCGGCAGATCAGACGCCATGGGGCATTGAAGCAATCTATAATGATGCTAACGTAAGCGCCACTTCAGGTGGTTCAGGCATCAATGTAGCGGTACTGGATACAGGCGTATTCACTGGTCACCATGACCTTCAGGGTACAGTTGAGCAGTGTAAAGACTTCACGCAGGCGACTCCGCTTGTAAACGGATCATGTAACGATGTTGATGGTCACGGTACGCACGTAGCAGGTTCTGTACTTGCTGATGGCGGCAGTGACGGGTCAGGCGTATACGGTGTGGCACCGGATGCTGACCTGTGGGCATATAAAGTACTTGGTGATGACGGATCGGGTTACTCAGATGATATCGCAGCGGCAATCCGCCACACAGCTGATCAGGCAGTTGCAACCGGTTCAAACACAGTGATCAATATGTCTCTTGGTTCATCTGCAAATAGCCCGCTGATTGAGGATGCAGTCAATTACGCATATGATAAAGGCGTTCTAGTTGTTGCAGCAGCAGGGAACTCAGGATTCCGCGTTGGTTCAATCGGCTACCCTGGCGCACTTGAAAATGCGATCGCAGTTGCAGCACTTGAAAACAGATTTGAAAACGGTACGTATCGCGTAGCTGATTTCTCTTCAAGAGGCGTACGTAAAGGCGATGGCGACTATCTGATCCAGGAAGGTGACGTTGAAATTTCTGCTCCAGGTGCAGCGGTATTCTCTACTTGGCCAAATGGTGGTTATAACACAATCAGTGGTACATCAATGGCTTCTCCACACGTTGCAGGACTTGCAGCAAAAGTATGGGCAGAAAACCCAGGCTTCTCTCACGTTCAGCTTCGCACTGAGCTTCAAAACCGTGCAAAAGCAAACGACATCCTTGGCGGACGCAGCGCTGCTGTGGGTGATGACCTTGCTTCTGGATTTGGATTTGCGAAAGTGAACTAATTAAAAAAGCGAAATCCGATTTTCACTCGGATTTCGCTTTTTTTGTTAAAGGATTGCGCTTATATCTTTTCATTCCTGCTGTATCTCAATATATAATCAAATACAAATATGACTTGTTTTTCACTTACATCTAGTTCAAGATATTGTTTAAACAACATTTTAATTTGAGCGTATTTGTCTGGGAGGTCATACGATGAAAATTCTAATCGCTGATGATGAAAAGTTTTCAAGAATGCTGATTAGCGACACGCTGGAGGAATTAGATGCTGAACTGGATTTTGCCGAAGATGGGCAACAGGCTTTGGAAAAACTAAAGAATGAAGACTACCATATTTGTGTGATTGATAACATCATGCCGAAATTGTCTGGTATTGAAGTAATAGAAAACCTGTCTGCCGATCACTGTCCTGAACATATTATTATGCTGACAGCGATGACCCAACAGAGAGATCAGGAAAATGCGCGTAATTGCGGGATCAAACATTTCATTACCAAACCATTCAGCCCGGTGAAATTGAAATCTTTAATTCAGCAGCTTACTAAAAATCAAAGTATTTCTTAATGAAGTCAGGTTATGTCCCCTGACTTCTCTTTTTATGAAATCCACCAAAAGATCATTGCAAACAAACTCACTGCAAAAATAATGCCGAAGATCATCTGCAACAGCATCTGCTTAAATTTTTTCTCATCGGTTTGAGCTTCATGACTATCTTTCAGGAAAGACAACATTCCAAAGGTGAATAAAGCATCCCACAATGTGCAGATTGTTTTATCTTTTTCTCAGACAAAAGATACCTCCTCAAAGTCATTCACCTTTACTATTACAGGCTGAAAATAAGCGAACCAGTTCAAACCGCTCCTGATGAATATTCCGAAGCAAAAGAGGCCGCGTGGGAGTTTCTGAAAGAACAAGGCTGGGATGATACTGTGGCTGGAGATTGGAAAAGTGCTGAAGTGCGAAATGTTACGGCTGATCAAAGTTATGAACTGTTAGATGATTCTTACAGGGGAGAAGATGCATTGTATGTGATCTTCGAAAATAAAGAAAACCTGACGAACGGTACGCCAAATATATTGATTGACCCTGACACGAATGAAGTCATGGGGTACATGGCAACTGAATGACCAGATCAAATCCAGCCGGACAAAAAAAGATGATTTGGTCACTTTCTGTACCAAACCATCAAATCGCAAAAACTGAAGTGATATACTTTTGGTTACTGATCACGCTTTTGATCTGCGCATAAGGATCGCCGTGTGACATCATCAGTGGGCCAATCATCTGACCATTTCCAAGGTTCTTTAGATGAAAATAAGAAAGCTGACGTTCCTCATTATAATAAATTGCATACTCCCAAAACCCTGCATGCTTGTCATTTGATACAATACCGCTTTCTGTACATTTAAAAATATCTTTATGTGATTCCATCACTTATCCCCCTGTTAATAGACAGTATTTACTGCGGCAGAATAGATACCGCCGCAGCGTCTACTGCTTTTCAATCAGCTGTTTCTTTGCAGCCTTCTGACTCTTGCAGATTCAAATAATCTGATCTCATCTTCTGATTCAGGCAGGACAGGTTCAACGCTTCTTGGCTCACCATTAGCGTTTACTGCCACCATCGTCAGAAATGACTCGGTTGTCAGTGTCCGTTCACCTGTTGCGACGTGCTCAACTTCCACTTTCACATACACTTCCATAGATGTTTTACCTGTATAAGTGACGAATGATTCAAGTGTCAGCAGATCTCCCACTTTTGCGGATGAGCGAAAGTGAACAGAATCGATTGACGCAGTCACTACGACCCCGCCTGCATGCTTCATCGCTGATAGAGCTGCCATTTCATCAATATAGGCTAGGACTTTCCCGCCAAAAATCGTGTTCAGATGGTTGGTGTCAGGCGGAAGTACGAGCCTTGTCTGAACCGTTCTTGAATGTTTGACGGGCTTCCCTGTTACACGCATCACCGGCTTCTCTCCATCGTTTCTGCTCTGACCTGTTCAGCTGCCTGAACCATGTTTTCGAGCGCCTCAAGTACTTCTTGTCCGCTACGTGTTTTCAGTCCGCAATCAGGGTTCACCCACAGCAGCTTTGCAGGCAGTACGGATAAAGCTTTATGCAGTTGCGCCGTCATTTCTTTGACCGAAGGGATCCGTGGGCTGTGAATATCATAGACACCCGGACCGATCCCGTTTTGATAGCCGTGCGTTGAAAAGGCAGTCAGTAAATCACCATGACTTCTCGAAAATTCAATTGAAATTACATCAGCATCCATATCACTGATCATCGGCATACTGTCTTCAAAAGATGAATAACACATATGCGTATGAATCTGAGTAGATGGCTGGACACTTGAAGTAGCAATTCGGAATGCTTTTACAGCGGTATGAATATAGTCATCCTGATCCGCTTTCTTTAAAGGCAGCCCCTCCCTGATTGCAGGTTCATCCACCTGAATCATCCGGATTCCTGCTTTCTCTAGAGAAAGCACTTCCTGACGGATTGCATGTGCCAGCTGGTAAAAAACATGTTCAGATGGGCGATCTTCTCTGACAAAGGACCATTTTGCAATTGTAATCGGCCCTGTCAGCATTCCCTTTACCGGCTTGTCGGTCAGAGACTGGGCGTATACTGTTTCCTCAAGCGTCATTGGCTTTTCCCACCAGATATCGTCATGAATCAGCGGCGGCTTCACGCATCTCGAGCCATAGGACTGAACCCATCCGTTTTTTGTAAAAGCCATCCCTTCAAGTTTCTCGCCAAAATATTCAACCATATCATTGCGCTCGAACTCACCGTGCACAAGCACATCAAGGTTTAATTCCTCCTGAAGACGGATCCACTTTGCAATCTGTTCTCTGATAAAATGCTGAAATGCTTCATCAGCCAGCTGCCCTTTTTTCCAGTCCCGTCTTTTTTGCCTTAACTCCACGGACTGCGGGAAAGACCCGATCGTCGTCACAGGAAACAGAGGAAGATTAAAATGCTGCTGTGCTTTAACCCTCTCTTCGTAAGGGACTCTTCTGTCCGGCACATTCAATACTGGCGCTCCTGTCGCTTCTCGGCCTGCACTTTCTCCTTCACTCCATTGACGCGATGCAAACCGCTTTAACTCCACCAGCTTTTCATCAGCGAAAGCAAGCTTGTGAATAATGTCAGAGGACAGGTCTGTTTCATTTTTTAGTGTGACAGGTACGTGAAGCAGACTGCAGGATGGCTGAAGAATCAAATGGGATTGATCAACTGATGCCAGTACCTGTTCAACTACTTTCTTCACACGTTTCTCGTCTGCTTTCCACACATTCCGTCCATTAATCACACCAAGCGCCAATTTTTTATTACCAGGAAAATGATTCGCCTTCAGCTGTGCCAACAACTTTTCTTCACCATCCACTGCATCCAGTCCAATGACATCCAACGGCAATTCGTATAATTGATGCAGACCTTCCACTGAACCAAAATAAGTTTGCAGCCAGATGCTCGCTTCCGGTGCAGTTTCTCTTAATGTCTGATAGGATTTTTTTATATCATTCATGACTGACTCATCCTGATCTAGTACTAAGACAGGTTCATCAAGCTGTATAAAAGATGCACCTGCCTTTGTTAATTCATTTAATAATTTCCCATACTCAACCAGCAGCCTGTCCAGTAACTTCTGCTGATCGAATTGTCCTTTACTTAGTTTTAAAAGCGTCACCGGACCAATCAGTACAGGCTTCGTGTCAATTCCAAGCTCTTCTTTTGCTTCAAGGTACCACTCCAGCAGATGATTGTGCTGAAGCTGCGGCTTAGATTCCTCATTCAGCTCAGGCACAATATAGTGATAGTTTGTGTTAAACCATTTCGTCATTTCAGCAGCCGGCAATTCCTTTGTTCCTCTGGCTATGGCAAAGCGCTTTTCCTGATTCGGAAGATCACGAAATCTTTCAGGCTCCAGTCCGAATAATAGTGTGGCATCGAGTACATGGTCATACATCGAAAAGTCCCCGACCGGCACAAGGTCAATGCCTGCTTCATGCTGTTTCTTAATAGATGATAATCTGATCTCTTTTAGCTCCTTGGCCAGTTGATCATAAGAGATCTCACCCTTCCAGTGACGTTCAAGCCCTTTTTTCCATTCTCTGTTCTCACCAATTCTCGGATAACCAATTGAAGAAGTTTTCAATGTCATACAATTGCCTCCCTTTTAGTTTCATCAATTAAAAAACCTCTTTTCCGAGTAAGGAAAAGAGGAAGAAGGCAGAATTATCCAGTACCAAACCATATAGAGTTGATCACTGTCTCCACACTCCTCCCTATAACGCGTAGGTGATTAGCGTATTCATAACAGGCAGGTATCCTGACTTGGTTTCAACACCTCTGATCCCTTCCCGCATAGTGCAGTGGCTGATCAGAAGCTCCCCCTTACAGTGGCGCGACCGTGCCGGAATTTCACCGGACTTCCCTATTATGTCAGCAAAGACTTTGCTGACACCTGAAATGATGCTATGAAATTATAAGAATCATCTGACATTCAGATAATGTTTTAAGGATATCTCAGGAGATTGTTAAATGCAAGAGGTTTAAAAATATCCCTGCGCCTCAGATTCCCATTTAGTTTCTTTAAAAGACTAATGGAATCAGGCACAGGGATAACATTTATTTAATTATTTCATCTCTGCTGCTACCGGCTGACGAAGTGGCTTCAATGCGCCGCTCCATGCAAGTACATCATCAAGCATTGCGTTAACATTTACAAGGTGTAGTTCCTGTGGTGTGAACTTACTCATGCCTTCAAAATCAGTAAATAGCGAAAGTGTCGGATGAGTACGCACGTCTGCGATTTTGATTTCTGCCATGATCCCTCTCAAGTGTTCAGCTGCACGCGCACCGCCTGTTGAACCATAGCTTACGATTCCCGCAGCTTTGTTGTACCATGCTTCACGTGCGAAATCGATTGCGTTTTTAAGCGGAGCTGCGAGACTGTGGTTATATTCCTGTACGATGAACACAAATCCATCAAGGCTATCAAGCTTCTCATTCCATGCAGCGATACCAGGCTCTGTGCCATCAGTTGTACCAAGGAACGGAAGCTGGTAATCTGCGATATCTACGATTTCATAGTCTGCGTCATTTCGCTGATCAGCGATGCCTTTAACCCATTCTCCTACCTGCGGACTTACGCGTCCCTCACGTGTACTGCCTAAAATAATACCAATCTTTAGTTTTTCGTTTGTCATTTGTAATTCCTCCTCTTTTTGATGTCCGAATAAATTACTTAAAAAACCCATTATGTGCACCACCTGTGATTTCATGATTTTTCGTTGCTTCATATCCGAGTATTTTAAGGAAACGCTCTGTCAGGCATAACACTCTTTTATATATCAAGTAACTTTATGAAACTAAGTATATAATTGAAACCAATTTAAATCAAGCATTAAATTTTAAATTAATATTTTTTTAAGATGAATTCACTAAAAAATTACATTTGTTACACTGTAATAAGAGACGACGGAAAGTGGTGACAACATGTATATTTTCATTTTTGTACTTATTTTAGTGTCTCTGTGGTCAATCACAATGACACTGGAAAAGCTGGCGGATAAGATCCTGGTTAAGCAGGACCGACAGATTGAAATACTCGAACAGATTGAAATGAAGCTTGAAGATAAAAACAAATAGAAGTAAAGGCATAGCCATTCTTAAATTGAATGGCATTGCCTTTACTTCTCTTGTAAAACTTTAAATTCGCAGTAAATTGACAGAAGGGGTGAAATTGCAAATGAACTATAGTAAGTGTTCTCTTATACTAAGTTTCACCGGAATTTTTATAGCGTATATGATCTTTCCACCTTTCGATATCACTTTTGGAGAATGGTCTATGATAGCCATTCCTATTGGCTTTACAATTTATTTAATAGGCGTATTATATGGGATTATTGCTTTTCTGAAGAAAGAAAAAGGGCTTATAAAATACATTTCATTAATTTCTATTCCGTTAGGTGTACTGTTTATTGTTTTCATCTCCCATTTATTCGGAGGGGAAATCTGAATCATTTTATAAGCTCTTTACAACTTTAAAATTTACTGCAACCTTTTGTGCAGAGAGAGTTTAATTACCTTTTCCCTTCAATGATTTCTTTTTAAAACAATATAAATCGCATTCCCTGCCACAATTAAAGCAATTACAGCAAGATAGATGAGCATAAACGTCAGATTCAGCTCTCCTAAAACGATAAAAATCCCAATAAAGGTTCCGAGCATTGTTGCAATGACATAGACACTTAACTTCCACCCCGATTGAATAAGTTGATTCATTCTCACGCCCCCCTTATTACAACTTATAGTTTACTCTATACCCGCAAACCATATAATGGATGCAATACCTAATGAAGACACATTCCACAGGTACAAGACAAATAAAAAAATCTCTGAGAAGAACCTTCCTTCTCAGAGACTTTTTCCAACTCTATTGCTTCTGCACCCGTGGCACTGTAAAAAACGTCACAACGGCAAACAGGAAAAACGCAATTAACAAAATCGTGCCACCAACAATAAAGAACACCAGTACAAACGTGTCACCCAGATTTAACGGGTTGAGGTTGTAAAACCACATACCTGAAGTCAATCCAATTGCGCCGATGATGGCAGAGATACAATGAATCGTCACGAGCTTTTTATACTTAATCTCAAAGATCTGATAAAAGATCCCCCATGCAAAAACTGACAGCCAGCCCACTAACAAAATGTGCGCGTGGATCGGTCGCAGTGAGTAATCCATTACACCGGCCATATGTGATCCAAGATACGTTCCGATAAAACCAAAGATTGCTGAGATTTGAATTAATCTCAATCCCCATTTCTTTTCCATTCCTTACTCCTCCTCATATGTCGGAAGGTACACCTTCACCTTTGTACCTTCTCCCTCTACACTTTCAAATTCAACCTTCCCTTTATGCAGCTTCACAATCTCCTGCACAATCGCAAGACCTAACCCTGTGCCTTCCTCGCTTCTCGACTGATCCGCCCGGTAGAACCGCTCTGTAATATACGGCAGGTCAGCTGCTAAGATCCCGGCGCCATTGTCTTCAATGACAACTGAGACCTTGTCTTTGTTCTCTAAATCAATATGAATTGAGCTGCCGGCAGGAGAGTATTTAATCGCATTAGAGATCAGATTGTCCCATACATAATTCATTAACTCCCGGTCCGCGTGCACTTGCAACTTCATCAGTTTCAAACTGACATCAAGTTCTTTTTCTTCAAGCCGCCATCTGTAATGCCTGATCACTTCCCTGATCTGATCATCAAGAGCATACTGTTCCGCCTTCAACTGATAAGCTGGCTGATCAAGCGAGCTCAAAAGCAGCAGCTGCTTCGCAAGACCGGACAAACGCTTCGCTTCTGATTCTATCACTTCAGCATACTCTCTTTCATCTGACCCAGCCGCTGCTTTAGCGGAAATCAGCTCGGCATACCCTTTTATATTCATTAACGGAGATTGCAGATCATGTGAGACATTAGTAATAAACGTTTTACGCGATTCGTCGTTTTGTCTGAGCCGGTCAATCATTTCATTAAAGCTGTCTGCGAGATCACCAATTTCATCCGGACGTGAAATCGCAAGTGTGTGACTGTAGTTGTCATTTGCGACTTCCTTGGTCGCCTGATGAAGCAGACTGATCGGACGCGTCAGCTGTTTTGCCATCAGGAACATGCCGGCCAGATTAACAACTGCAATCGACAACAGAAATGCGAGCAGCAGCGTATGAATATCCGAAGACAACAGATTCATATCCTGCCGCAAAAAGAGTGCGTACTGCTGACCATCCACTTCAAATGGAACACCAACCGTATTATCAAGACGGCTGGAAAAATGGCTGGTCATAAAAAAGGACAGCCCGGAAGTTTCCCCTGTATAGATTTGCTGGTCTATCACCTGCTCCGCCTGACTGGTCAGCGTCAGATCCTCAAACGGTTCACCAAAAGTCGTGAGCTGCTGATCGGAATCAAGCAGCGCAATCTGATAACCGAGATTGGCAACAGATGATAAAAATGGCTCCAGCGCAGCAGTATCCCCGTGCATCTGCTCCAGTGTGACAGCAACCTCCTGCGCACGCTCCAGGTTCTGATCAATTGTTTCCTGCTTCGTAAAAGATACATAATATATGTTCGTCAAAATGACGCCAAGTACAATACTAAGCACTAAAAACAATAAACTTGTCTGTATAAATTGCCGGTAGAGTGTTTTCATTCCATTACCTCTAATCGGTAACCTATCCCGCGCACCGTCTGAATCTCAACCATTGCACCATATTGATTCAACCGCTCACGCAGACGGGTAATATGGGTGTTCAGTGAAAATTCATGCTTCCCTTCATCATCACCCCACACCTCTCTCAGGATGACAGATCTCGGAATTGTCTGACCGGCTGAATGAGCTAAAACAGACAATAGATCAAATTCCTTCATTGGAATGATCAGCGTTTCATCATGAATGGTGACGTCATAGGTTGACCGGTCAAGCACAACATTCGCAAGCTGAATTTTATTGCGCTGCGCTTTTCCATAACGCCTTAAAATTGCCTGCAGCCTGAATAGTAATTCTTTTGGTTCAAATGGTTTTACAAGATAATCCTCAGATCCGGCAAGAAAGCCTTCTTCTTTATCCTCAAGCTGCCCTTTTGCTGTCACAAGAATCACAGGTATATCCAGGTCCTCAGACAAAATCCGCGTCAGTTCAAAGCCTGTCATCCCCGGCATCATCACATCCACAATGGCTGCACTGACTTCTTCATCCTCAAGATAAGAGAGTGCCTCCTGCGCATCCTTTGCGAGAACAGCTTCATAGCCTGCCTGCTGCAACTGAAT
The DNA here is from genome assembly GCA_000818095.1 of Jeotgalibacillus malaysiensis. Lineage (NCBI taxonomy): Bacteria > Bacillati > Bacillota > Bacilli > Caryophanales > Caryophanaceae > Jeotgalibacillus > Jeotgalibacillus malaysiensis. The sequence continues at coordinate 862,984 of CP009416.1, read as the reverse complement.
GGCAATTAACTGCCTGATATGAAGTTCATCGTCTACGACTAAAATGCGCATGAAGCTCTCCCCTTTTATATTTACGTTATTTTTTCCTTTTCAAAAAATAGGATCAGTGCCGGTAATAACACACCGCGCACAAGAAATGTATCAATCAAGATCCCGATCGCTACGATAAATCCAAAAACGAATAAGTCAGCAATCGGCATTGTCATCAGCGCAGCAAATGTCGCTGCTAAAATCACACCGGCTGATGAAATCACACCGCCAGTTGATGAAATCGAACGTTTTAATGCAGGCAAAATCGCATCTTTTCTGCGTTCTTCCATAAAACGTGACACCAATATAATATTATAGTCGATTCCAAGTGCCACGAGGAAAATGAATGCATATAACGGTACGCGTGTACTGATTGCTTCATAACCAAACAGGACATCAACCGCAAAAATCCCAATGCCAAGCGCTGCAGTAAATGACAACAGAATCGTTGCCATCATATAGAGCGGCATCTTCCATGAACGTGTCATAAAGAACAGCAGCACGATAATTAAGATTGTTTCTGCAATCACGACATTAACGATATCCTGATCATTTACATTCTGCTCATCTATCAATTTCGGCGTCATACCTGACCAGTATATTTCAGCGTTCCCATAATCACTTGTCTCTGCCCTCATCTTTTCAACAGCGTCCATCGCTTCTGTTGTATAAGGATTTAATGAAAGCGTAACAGAATAACTGATAGCTGATCCGTCATCTGTTTCATTGGACTGACGGAAAGAAGCCACTGCATCATCATTCGCCAGCAGTTCTTCAAATGATGTGCGGGCATCTTCACTTACACCATTTTTCCCTTCCATCACAACCGTCATCGGAGCCAGCTGACCTTTATCAAACTGTGATTCCACAATTTCATAGCCGGCTCTTGAAGGCAGGTTCTCAGGAAAAGATTTGACCATATCGAATTCATATTCGAGGTTAAATAAATTCAGTGAAGCGACGACCAATAATGCCAGCACCGCTCCACCTGATAGAGCAGGACGACGCGTTACGACTTCCGCAATGCGTGCCCACAACCCTTTTTCCTGCTTCGGCTGCCTGCCGTAATGTGGAACTTTTGGCCAGAAGGCTTTACGACCGAATAAGGTAAATAAAGCCGGCACCAGTGTAACTGACGCTAAAATAATGATAATCAGCGCTGTGCTGAACACAGGTGCGAAGTTCTGATAATCACGAAAATCAGCAATAAATAATACAAGCATCGCACCAAGCACCGTTGCCCCGGCAAAGAAAACCGGTTTCCCTGTTGCGCTCATGGCGACTGCCATCGCTGTATGCTTATTCTCATGCTGATAAAGTTCCTCTTTAAAGCGCGAAAAAACAAACAGAGAATAATCGGTGACTGCAGCAAACAGTAAAATACTCATAATTGACGTTGTAGCATTATTAATCTCAAGACCGCCAGCTCCAAGTAAACCAATGATCTGATTCGTAACCTGGTAGACAATCGCCGTAGCCAAAAGCGGAATAATCGCAAGCATTGGTGAACGGTAGATCAGAATTAATAACACTAAGATAATACCGATTGTTGCAATGAGTAAAACAAAATCAGCTTCCTCAAACAATTTTAACGTATCACCTGCGATTCCTGCAGGTCCTGTCACATAAAAGTCAAAAGCATTTTGCTCTTCCCCGTATGTCTGACCGATTGAGAGAATTTCATCATTGATCTCACTGTATTTATCACTCCCGATGCCGGACTCTAGCTCAATTGGGAAGATAAATGTCTGACTGTCTTCTGAGAAAAACCCCTCAAGTGCCTGAGGCGGCAGGTCAGATAGCTCCATCATTTCCTGAACACCTGTCAGATCGGCTTCCCTGATCTCATCCAGTACAGCCTGCACATCTGACACTTCTATCTCCTTCTCTGCATCAAATACAAGAATGCCGGGTGTCGCCTGATCATCCGGGAATAATGCTTTTACTTTATTTTCTGCCATGATACTTTGCGCGTTATCAGGGAGGGATTGAAAGCTTGCACTCCGGTACTCAGACGCAGCCGGTCCAGCACTTAAAAGGACTGCCAGCACCACCCATGCGATCAATGTGATCCACATGCCTTTTCGTGTAGACACGAAATCAGTAATCGGTTGTAAAATCTTATTCATCTTGTCACTTCCTTTATCGTCTTCACAATGCAGTCTACACGGTGAATATAAACGCAATATAAACTGCCTGAAAAAAGATCAGCATTTGTAACAGATGACAGATTTCCTATACAATTGCACTAAATGATTGACTTCATGTTAAGGAGAGAACCACATGAACTTTGAACAATTTGCAAAAGAACACTTTCAGGGAAATCTTGTTTCCTTTATCCGAGAGGCACTGGATTTCTATCAGATGAAATCTCATATTGAACAGGAACAAGAGCCTCACCTCTATCTCGACTCGATTGCAGAAGAAAACATGTTAACGAGACTGGTTGAGGCGACTGGTGAATACGCGGATATTGAATCGGCTATTGAAGGCAGAGTAACTAGAAATTATTGATAAGGGGATGGGTGCTATTACTTTGATTTCGATTATCAGACACGGGGAAACAGACTGGAACACAGAGGGACGACTTCAGGGTGCAACGGATATTCCGATTAACAAAACCGGGATACTGCAGGCACAGGAATGCGGTCATTTTTTAAATGACGGAGAATGGGATGTGCTGATTACAAGCCCTCTTCAACGAGCAAAAAGGACGGCAGAAATTATTAATGAAGAGTTGCACCTCCCGCTTGTCGTAATGAATGAATTTTCGGAGCGTTATTTTGGGGATGCGGAAGGCATGACCAGAGAAGAAAGAATGATCGCTTTTCCGGATAAAGACTATCCGAATCAGGAAACGACAGAGGTTATGCAGCAGCGGATTCTGAACGGATTGCAGCAAATTAATCGGAATTACCCAGACAAAAAAGTACTACTGGTTGCGCACGGTGCGATCATTGGTGCAATTCTTTCCATGCTTTCAGGTGGTGAGATCGGTTCGAGAAAAACGAGATTAATTAATGGCGGGATCACGACGATTGACTTTGCAGAGGGTCAGTGGCGGATTAGGGATTATAATCAGGTTGATCATCTTTCTGCGTATAGTGAGAGAGGGAGGGTATAAGTCGAACAAACTTTTTGAAAGTATTTTTTCAGGATCGATTTATTTTGAATGATCAATCTGATTTATCAGGTCAGCTGTTACTATTTAAAAATACTGATTGCCGGAGGTTGCTATGAAGGGGTATTTAGCTATTGTACTCGTATTGTTTTTAGCCTGGTACATTGTGTCATATATTAACCCTGACCCAATCTGGTGGTCTATTTTCAGTTCAGACCGCTCTACACATACTCCGATGATTGAACAGGTTTCTCTTGTGAAGGTTACTTTAATAGGGTTCATTCTATGGACACTGTATTATTTGGCCAACAGACTAAAAGGGATATAATACCAGTACATTCCTTGAGATCACTAGACAAACGCTTATAGAATTTTATTTATGCAGGCGGTGAACTTATATGAAACTTCCTAATGGTATAACCGGTTTTTACGATTCCGCACAAGACATGTCCCCACAGATTGACGCGGACTTGTTCAGAAAATTATGCTTCGATTTTGTTTTCCGCAATAATGGAAAGCTGATTGATTTTCAACAGGCTCAAACCCCGTTAAATTTTCTATATGCTTATGTTGAAGTTTCAGGTCATCATTTTTATATCTTACTTAATCAACATTATCCATATCTTGCATGTGCTTCGGCAATCGAATACGGGAATATGGTGTTTATGAACCAGCCTGATGTCCATCAGTCATTCTCTTCATTTTATCAAATACTGGACACAGACAATTTAAATAGCCGGTATGATCAGCAACTTTTACAGCAATGGAATCTGAACAAGGCTGAAGTTAAGCAGATTGCCTATTGGAATCCTGCTACAATCGGTCAGATTGTTTTTAATCACTGGGATTAATGAACCTGCAACTCAATATTCATGTAATGACCCATTTCCTCCCATCCCCTCCCTTTGCTATACTTCTACTTGAAAGCGCAGGTGATTCTGTTGTTTAAGATTCTATTAATCGAAGATGATGAAACGCTATTTAAAGAGATAAAAGAGCGGCTGACAGCCTGGCAGTATGACGTGCATGGGGTGAAAGACTTCCAGAGGGTCATGGAAAGCTTTGCTGAGGTCCAGCCGGATCTGGTGATTATTGATATTCAGCTACCTAAATTTGATGGTTTCCACTGGTGCAGGATGATCCGTGAGCATTCGAATGTTCCGATTGTTTTCCTGTCTTCTCGTGATCACCCGACTGATATGGTCATGTCGATGAATCTTGGGGCGGATGATTTTATTCAGAAGCCATTCCACTTTGAAGTACTGATTGCGAAGGTTCAAGCCATTTTGCGACGGGTGTATAACTACAGCACAACGACTTTAGACCTCAGAACGTGGATGGGTGCTACGATTGATATGGAAAGTAACCGCGTGAAAAGTGATCAGGGAGTGATTGAGCTCACTAAAAATGAAATCTTCATTCTGAAACTGCTGGTTGAGCGTAAAAATAAAGTCGTCAGCAGGGAGGATTTAATGAACCTCCTGTGGGATGATCACCGTTTTGTCAGTGATAACACGCTGACTGTGAATGTGAACAGACTGCGAAAGAAACTCGCTGAGATTGGCCTTGGAGAAGCGATTGAAACGAAGGTTGGTCAGGGGTATATTGCGCTTGAGCAGGTGGAGAAATGATAAGAAAGTTTCTAATTGAAAGGATCAGCTGGATTCTGTTAATTTTACTATTACTGCTTTTAGCAATAGTCATTGCCTACCTTGACCCTTCCCTCGCGATCAGTTCAATGATGTATTATGTGTTTCTGTCCCTCGTGATCACTGCTGTGTTTATCACGGTACGCTATTTCAAAGAGACGCCCTTTTATAAAGAACTGGATTTACGAGATGCTTCAACGGATCTTTCTAGCTTTCCTGAACCAAACAGCCCGTTCGAATCATCGATTTATGAGCAAGTGACCGCCTCATTAGAACATCTTGAAAAAGAGGCTTCTTCAAATAAGGTACTGCTTGAACAGGAAAAGGATGAGCTGATGTCCTGGATTCACGAAGTCAAAACGCCATTGACTGCGCTGAAGTTAATCATAGACCGGACAGAAGATGCAAAGCTTAAGTCAGAGCTGATGTACGAATGGCTGAGAATCCATTATCTCCTTGATCAGCAGCTGCATCAAAAGCGAATTCCATTCATTGAGAACGATCTGTTTATTGAAAAAGTTGAGCTTGAACCGCTGATCTATAGTGAAATACATACGCTGCGCTCCTGGTGCCTGAAAAAGAAAATCGGGTTTGAAATAGAGCTTGGCGATACACATGTGCTGTCAGATGCAAAGTGGCTATCCTTTATTCTACGTCAGCTGTTAACAAACGCTGTAAAGTATAGCAGTGAGGGCTCAGACATTACAATACAGTCATCAGAGCAATCCGGTCAGACCATCCTTACTATAGCGGATCACGGCCGCGGGATTGACCCGCGCGACCTGCCGAGAATTTTTGAAAAAGGCTTTACCTCTACTGCCAATCACGATCAGCATGCGACAGGAATGGGATTGTATTTAGCAAAAAAAGCTGCCGCTCCACTTGAAATTAACATATCTGTTCAATCAAAGCCCGGATCCGGTACAACGATGACGCTGACCTTTTCAAAAGAAAATGAATTTCTCAACATCCAGGGCGTGTGACAATAATGTCACACGCTTTGCTTTTTTGTCAGGACAATCGAAGGACTTCATCTGACAGACCCGATACAATAAATGTATCTTAACACCTGGAGGAATTTTCAATGACGATACTTGAAGCAAAGAAAATCCATAAATTCTACGGCAATAAATTTACAAAGCAGGAAGTCTTAAAAGGCATTGATATCAGCATTCAAAAAGGTGAATTTGTGACCATCATGGGCGCCTCAGGCTCTGGTAAAACCACCCTTTTAAATGTACTGTCAACGATCGACCGGCTGAGTCACGGCTCACTGGTCATTGAGAACGAGGACCTGACGAAAAGTAAGGAAAAGAAGCTCGCTGAATTCAGAAAGCATCATTTAGGATTTGTTTTTCAGGATTACAACCTGCTCGACACGCTGACTGTTAAAGAAAATATTCTGCTCCCTCTCTCGATTACAAGCACTTCCAAAAAAGAAGCACAGGCTAAATTTCAAAGTGTCGCAGAGGATCTTGGGATTGAAGATATTGCAGGAAAATATCCAAACGAAATTTCAGGCGGGCAAAAGCAGAGAACATCTGCCGCGCGTGCATTTATTCACGAGCCAAGTATTATCTTTGCTGATGAACCGACTGGTGCACTTGATTCAAAAGCAGCGTCTGATCTGCTTGGTAAGCTCACTCATTTAAACGAAAAGCGTCAGTCAACGATTGTGATGGTGAGTCACGATCCGGTTGCAGCAAGCTACAGCAGTCGCGTCATCTTCATTAAAGACGGGCAAATTTACACGCAGCTGAATAAAGGCGAGGAAAGCCGCAACTCATTTCTGAAGGACATTATGAAAACGCAGGGCGTGCTTGGTGGTGTGCAGTATGAGCATTAATCAGCTGATCTTTCGCAGCTTCAGGAAGAACTTAAAAAGCTATTACCTGTACGTTTTTGCACTGATCTTCAGTGCCGCTCTCTATTTTGCATTTGTCACACTGCAGTTTGACCCTTCAATGGATCAAACCTCAGGGTCAGTCAGAGGTGAAGCAGGAATCAGGGCTGCTTCTGTCCTGTTAATCGGAATTGTCTCGATCTTTTTGCTATATGCAAATAACTTATTTATTAAACGCCGGAGTAAAGAGATTGGCCTGTTTCAACTGATTGGTATGACGAAAAATCGGATTTTCGGTATTTTGAGTGCTGAAAACTTATTACTCTATTACAGCTCTCTAGTCGTTGGAACAGCGCTCGGCTTTGCCATTTCCAAGTTAGTGGCGATGATCTTTTTCAGGTTAACAGGCGTGGATGAAACAGCGACCCTAAACTTTTCAGGCCAGGCATTTCTTCAGACATTCCTTGTATTCAGTGCTGTTTATCTATTGATCATGCTGATGAATTTTCTTTATATCAAACGCCAGAGCATCCTCTCACTTTTTCATGTGAAAAGTAAGGCTGAAAGCAAAGTGAAAAAGATGTCTATCTTTGAAATTTTAATTGGACTGCTTGGGATCATTCTGATCGGCACAGGCTATTATGTATCCGCACGCCTTTTTGATGGAGATTTTGCATCGATGACTCAATTGTTCACTGCAATGGTCTTTATCCTTGCGAGTGTCATTATCGGAACATACTTTTTCTATAAAGGTTCAGTCAGCTTTATTTCCAATCTGATCAGAAAAAAGAAAGGTGGTTACCTGAACATTAATGAGGTGATGTCGCTCTCTTCTATCATGTTCCGGATGAAATCTAATGCAATGCTGTTGACCATTATCACAACCGTATCAGCACTTTCAATCGGGCTGTTATCGCTAAGCTACATTTCCTATTACTCTGCTGAAAGATCAGCTCAGACCTCTGCTCCAGACGATTTTACATTTACTACCGAAGAAAATGCAGAGGCATTTGGCAGCGTCTTAAGTGAAAACGGCATTGCTTATAGCGAAAAGCAGATTGATGTGATCCAGGCAGATATAGGTATTGAGGAAATTGTAGGTACAGAATTTGAAAATATGGCATTTGATGCTGAAAGAGTGAATATGCCAGTCGTCAGTGATCAGCAGGTTGCAGGTGTTGATGTGAGCATCGATGAGATTTTATTCTCAGGTTCAAGTGATGCGATCCAGGCGCTGATGAACCTGCAAAATGAAGGAACACTTACGCTTTATACTGCTACAGATGAGATTGAAAAAGAATATGCCGGATTGAGGGACGACTATGTATTACCTTCTATCTTCACAGGTGGGTTACCGGCAGTTGTCGTTGATGAAGCAGTGTATGACATGCTTGCTGTAGATGTGGATGAGGAACTTCAGCGTGAGGCTTCTTTGTATGTCGGACTTACACTGGAGGATCCGGAAAGCGTTGAAAAAGCTGATGAACTGTTCCACAGCATGCCATTCAGTGATGAAGCCGGGAATGCCTCACAATATTCTATGGAACGCATGCAGAAATTGAGTATGGGCTTTATCATGTTTGTAGTCGGCTTCCTCGGCCTCACCTTCCTGATTACATCAGGCTGCATTCTTTACTTTAAGCAGGTTGAAGAAGGTGATGAAGAACAGCCGAATTACAGGATTTTGAGAAAGCTTGGCTTTACAAGACAGGACCTGTTAAAAGGTATCCTTCAAAAGCAGATCATCAACTTCGGAATCCCGCTCGCAGTAGGACTTCTGCACAGCTACTTTGCCGTCAGATCAGGCTGGTTCTTCTTCGGAACTGAATTGTGGACGCCTATGATTATTGTGATGGTGCTGTATGCCGGGCTGTATTCGATCTTTGGAATCTTGTCGGTGGTTTATTATAAGAAAGTGATCAGGACGGCTTTATGATATCAGTTGAATAAAAAAAGGCTACCCATATCATTTTACTAAATGATATGGGGAGTTTTTATTTTCCACCACTAGCTTTCACTGAACACCTTCCGCATCAACTCCCGATCATTCTCTCCTTTTACAATAATCATATAATTTTCTGCATGAGATTCACTGACTGTGTTACCTACTAGTCTATTCGCAACGTTAATCATTTCCTTCAGATCACCTTCGATATCCTCATCAGATTTTCCAAAAGTGGTTTTTAAAATCAGTCTTTTGGGTTCATCAGTAATATCCATCGCTACTCCGTTATATGCAGGAAATAGATCTTTAAGATAGCTGTCAATGTGAGGCGTCACTTCGTACCAGCTTTTTTCCGGCTCATGTACTGCCAGGATTTCAGTTTTATTGGCGTTTTGCCACTGGAAAATCAGGACAATAAGTAGGCCAGTCAGAATTGCGACCGCTTCAAATGAATATCTGTTTTTCTTTTTCCGCTGAGCGAGTGCTGTGCGATAATGCTGTTGAATATTTTTAGCTTTCGGATGCTTTTTCATGGGCGGTTAATGGCACCTCCGAATCTGTGGTATCGGCACACTGATTTCTTAGCGTTACTCGTTATACTAAAAAGTCATTTATTGCTCTCATTATAATTTTCGACAGCCGGATGAGAATTCCCTTTATTTCTCATCGTGGATTTCATTTCCATCTACTATCATGACTACGATTATGTAAGGCTCAGACTCTGAAAAAGCCACCTCGCTTAATTTAATGGTGCAGCTCTAGCTTTTTAGCTTTCCTTTCCTGAACGCATTTATGAATTATTTCCTACAGGTCATATTTATTCCGGATCTGATCAGACCAGTAAGATTTCTATTCCAAAAAAATATATACTTACTCAATCGATCGTCTCTTCATCATCAAGCATTACATAATAGACTGCATAAATGATCAAAAATAAAACCACCAGTCCTAAAAAAGAAATGTCAATTCTCTCAAAAAACACCTCTGCAATTTCTTTGAAAATGACTGTACAAATCATCACTTGCAATAGGTAGTTAGCAATCATACTTCTCTTAGTAAATGAATAATTCAATATTCGAAACAGAATTTTCGATCCAGTATCAAGCACGACTGTTAATAAGTAAATCATAAGGAAAAAAGTGCGAAATACAGGACATTATCGAAAGTATCTTCAAAGAAATCAATACTCGCCAGACCCCACCCGTTTAATATTTCATAAAATCCGAATGCCCCTATAAACGGAAAAGATATAAATACCAAAGCCAGAATAATTACTATTACGGCCACTGTAATAGCAGCTAAAACACCAATCTTATCAATCTTTTTACGGTTTCTCATTACTGATTACTTCCTTGTTAATATGTATTTTCTCATTACTGATTACTTCCTTGTTAATATGTATTTCAAATATACAAAATAATACTTATTTAAAAGTATATGTTATTCATAATTTATACCATCATAACACATTTATCACCTCTATTTGTTAACTCGAATATGCCTGAGAGAAACTGATAAGTATGCTTCAAAATGAAATACAATCTTCTACAGACACTTTGCAGATTTCAAAAACTTCTTGACCTGCTGCATGAATTTTTATAAGATAAAACAGAAAATTATGAACAAATTACGAACTTTCTTTAGCCTCTCTCAAATCTCAGACTGATATGAATAGCGACCCTGTTCCCCTGCCAGCTGAAAATTGAAAGCGCTTTAGAGACTATAGTGGTTATATACAGCGAACCTGTATGTTTAGCTACCGTCACACTTTTCCGGGCACCTTTGCCCAGAAACCGTTGTGGCGGTTTTTTATGTCAAAAAACAACAAAGGGGTATGAAAGATGAAAAAGACAAAAAACCGCTGGCTCATTGCTTTGTCAGCTGTAGGGATTCACATCTCAATCGGCTCAGTCTATGCCTGGAGTAATTTTACGAATCCGCTGATCGATGAATTCGGCTGGAGTTCAAGCCAGGTTCAGCTTACATTCAGTCTGGCGATTCTCTTCCTCGGGCTTTCAGCAGCTTTTATGGGTCACTTTGTAGAAAAGCATGGACCGAGAAAATCAGGGATTGTTGCAGCTGTGTTTTTCGGAATCGGTGTCACCGGTTCAGGATTCGCTGTCCAGCTCGGCTCGCTCCCGCTGCTCTATTTATTCTACGGGGTATTTGGCGGAATTGGGCTTGGGGTTGGTTATATCGCTCCTGTATCGACACTTGTCAAATGGTTCCCTGACCGCCGTGGGCTCGCGACAGGCCTTGCGATCATGGGCTTTGGTTTCGCAGCAGCCATCGCCAGTCCTGTCATGAACAGCCTGATCACATCTATTGGAATTGCAGGCACATTCTTTACATTAGGAATCATTTATTTCGCCGTAATGTTCCTGTCATCGCTTTACCTTGAGCGTCCGGCAGCTGACTGGGCACCAAAAGGCTTTAACGCTGATAGTCCAGGCAAAAAGAAAAAAGTGCCGCAGGATCTTTCTCAACTTACGGCCAACGAAGCAATCAAAACAAAGCGCTTTTACTTCCTATGGCTAATGCTATTTATTAATGTAACGTGCGGGATTGCTATTTTATCTGCAGCAAAACCACTCGCTGAAGAAAGTATTGGTTTATCAGTTGAAGAAGCTGCGATCCTTGTCGGGGCACTCGGTATCTTTAACGGACTTGGCAGAATTGGCTGGGCATCGATATCAGATCTCATCGGCAGAACAAATACTTACACAACATTTTTCGTTCTTCAGGCAGCCCTGTTCTTCTTGTTACCAATGACATCAGAAGCAATTTTATTCCAGATCATGCTTGCAGTGATCTATACTTGTTATGGCGGCGGATTTGCATCGATTCCTGCCTACATCGGAGACATGTTCGGCACGAAACAGCTCGGTGCGATTCACGGTTATATCCTGACTGCATGGGCAGCTGCAGGTCTTGCCGGACCACTATTTGCCGCGTGGATCAAGGATACAACAGGCAGTTACGCAAACAGTCTGAACTTCTTTGCTGCACTATTTCTGGTCGCCCTTGTTATTACATTCCTAACGCGTATAGATATTAACAAGCTGAAGCGTGAGAACAATGCAAAGGAAGCAGACAAGCTTGCAGGATAAAAAAATTGGTGTACAATTCTTTACAGTGCTATCATAATAAAGATAAATATAGATAAATAAACAAAGAGGGATTGTCGCAACTTTGGGTAAATACGAAGCGGAATTCAGTAACCTTGTAAGAGCATTCAGAAAGCGTCATATGGGTAAAGGCCCAAGCCAGATTAAGACGACATTCTGTAAAAACTGGGCGATCTGTGAAATGGAAGGAAATCTTTCACCAGTTGAAAAGTTCATCGCAGGGGCAAATGAAGGAAAACAGATGCTCCGCGCAGCGAGAACCGAAATGGTCAAAGACCTCTACCAAAAACACAGACCGGTTGAAATGGAAGAGCTGGTTGGCGCAAATTTCGTTGATCTGTATGTGGACATCAATATAGAAAAAGATGCAGGCATGTCCATATTCATTTTTGATGAAAACCTTGAAGACAAATTTCGAGACAACTAATCGCATACAAACGTGGATTGGCGCTTGGCAGCGATCCTGTTAAAGACTAACCACCTGAAACACCGTTCAAATCTGAGCGGTGTTTCAGGTGGTTTTTTATTTCAAACCTGGCTTTATTGAAGAACATTATTGTTACTGCACAGCTGTTGATTGTAGCGGAAGGGGGCGACTCCAGCAGGAGAAGCCGGACAGCTGAGACCCCGCAGCGCGAAGCGCGAGGAGGCTCAGCGCCGGCCCTGCGGGAAGCGTCCCCCCCTGGAGCTACAATCAACAGCCCGCTTTGATACAGCTAATACTTAGAAAAAGGATGATTACAATGGGAAAAACACAGCATCCGGGACCGGTAAAAATTTCGAAAAAACCAGATCCGTCACTCTGGGTCAGCAAAGTCCCGTTCGGCGTCGGCAAAATTAAACCACACCACTTTACAGACACAGCAAAAATCGCATGGAAAAACCGTGATAACCTTGGCTATGCAACATCCATCATTACAAAAGGCGTATGCGATGGCTGTGCGCTTGGCGTATCCGGTCTTTACGACCAGACCTTGAAAGGCCCCCACGTCTGCACAACCCGCCTGAATGTACTCAGACTGAACACCATGCCGGCAGTGAAACCCGAGATTCTGCACGCAGACATTGATGAACTGCGACAGTATTCAAGCGCAGAGCTGCGCGAACTTGGCCGCATCCCCTATCCACTGATCAGAAGACCGGGTGAACGCAAATTCTCCCGTCTCAGCTGGGATGATGCAATGGATATGATCGCAGCAAAAATGAAAAAACTTGATCCAAAGCAGTATGCTTTCTTCCTAACTGCACGCGGAATTACAAACGAGTCATACTACGTGGCAGGAAAAGTTGCACGCTTCCTTGGTACAAATCATATCGACAATGCATCAAGAATCTGTCACTCACCAAGTAAAACAGCACTTAAGCGTTCTATCGGAGTCGGCGCAAGTACATCTAATTATCTTGATTGGATTGGCACAGACGTCCTGTTATTCTGGGGCAGCGTTGCATCAAATTCGTCACCTGTATCAACGAAATATATGCTTGCAGCGAAGAAAAAAGGCACAAAGATCATTGTTGTTAACCCGTACCGTGAGCCTGCAATGGATAATTACTGGGTGCCTTCGAATATGGAATCGGCGATGTTTGGAACAAAAATTGCAGACGACTTTTATCAGGTCAATATCGGCGGAGACATCGCCTTTATGCACGGGATCATGAAGCACTGGTTTGAAATGGAGCAGGAAAAAGAAGGCTCAGCAATTAACCACTCGTTTGTCCAGGAGCATGTGAACGGGTATGAAGAACTCAAGCAAACAGTGGCGGATCAGTCATGGGAAGACATCATTGAATCATCAGGTGTGCCAAAAGAGCGAATTATTGAGCTTTCAACACTGCTCGCCAACAGCAAAAATGCAGTTTATGCATGGGCACTCGGACTAACGATGCACTCTTTTGCAACAGATAACATTTCACAGGTGGCAAACCTTGCCCTGCTGCGCGGTCATCTTGGACGCAAGTATGCCGGTCTAATGCCATTCCGTGGACACTCATCTGTTCAGGGCAGCGGTGAAATGGGCGCTGATCCTTTCGTACTGCCGGGCAGTGACTTTAACGATGCGAACATTGAGCGTATGGAAAAGCTGTGGAACTTTGAGATTCCAAAATGGCAGGGTGATATTGTCGGCGTGACGCTTGAAAATGCTGTACTCCCTGAGGATCACGAACGCAAAATTAAAATGTATTACCTTTCAGGAGGTAACTTCCTTGAAACAATGCCTGATCCGGACTTTGTTGAACAGGCGCTATCAGAACTCGATATCCGCGTGCATCAGGATATCATTTTAAATACAAGTACGCTTGTTGACGCAAAAGAAGCCGTCATTGTCCTCCCTGCTAAAACGCGTTACGAACAGGAAGGCGGCGGAACGAGTACGTCAACTGAGCGCATGGTCTACTTCTCACCTGAGATTGAAGGTAATAAAAATCAGGTGGAGGAAGCACGAGCTGAGTGGAAAATTTATATTGATCTTGCAAAACGCGTGAAGCCTGAAACAGCTCATCTCGTTGATTTCAAAGATGGACAGGCAATCCGTGAAGAAATTGCAAAAGCCAACACAAACTATGACGGCGTACAGCATTTGAAAAAGCAGGGAGATGTCTTCCAGTGGGGCGGCGCCTGGTTATGTGAAGACGGGATCTGCCCGACGCCTGACGGTAAAGGGAATCTGATCTCTGTTGATATCCCTGACCTCGGCAAAAAAGACGGACAGTTCGTTGTGACGTCACGCCGCGGTAAGCAGTTCAACTCAATGGTCTATAAAGAGAAGGATCCGTTTAACAATGCGGGTCGCTATGACGTATTAATGAATGCTGAAGACGGAAGAAGACTGAGCATTGCTGAAGGCGAAGGTATTGTTGTGTACAACGGATTCGGCGTATTCCAGGGCCGTGCGAAATTCGTTGATATTGCAAAAGGAAATCTTGAAGTGCACTTCCCTGAAGGTAACTTCCTGCTTCCACGCGGACGCTATGAAAAGTATGCAGGAATTCCTGATTACAATATTACTGTAACGGTTGAAAAGGCTGAGCGTTTCAACGCACGCAAGGATACTCAGTATCTTGAAAAACGCATTGACGACCTTGAAACAGAAGCAAACTAACGAGGTGATCACGGTGAATGAAGAAGTAATGGAGCAGAGAACGATCATCCGTTATGACGGTGAATCGCTGAGTGAAACAGATGATCAGATCGCAACTGAATATGCAATGACGATCTACGTAAACGGTGAGGAATTTGCGACAATGGTCTGCACCCCCTCTCACCTTGAAGAACTGGTCATCGGATTTCTCGCTTCAGAAGGTATGATCAGAAGAGTCGATGAAATTGAGTCGCTTGAGATCAATGAGGATCGTGGGTTCGCTTACGCTGAGCTTGTAAATAAAACACCTGCCGGCAGAGAGTTCCACTCGAAGCGATTTATCGGCTCATGCTGCGGCAAAAGCAGACAGTTTTATTTTCAGAATGACGTGAAAACAGCTAAAACGATTGCTAAAAAATCCACCATTCCGGTTAGAAACTGTCTGAGTCTCATGAAAAAAATGCAGGAAAGCTCTACAGATTTTCAAAAGACAGGCGGGCTGCATAACGCGGCCCTCTGCACAACGGATGATATCGTCATCGCCCACTCTGATATCGGGCGCCACAACGCACTTGATAAGATCTACGGTCACTGCCTGAAGAACCGGATTCCGCTAAAGGGTAAAGTCATTGTTTTCAGCGGAAGGATCTCATCTGAAGTACTGCTGAAGGTTTCTAAAATCGGTGTCGGGATCGTGCTGTCAAAATCTGCGCCGACTACACTTGCGATTGAGCTTGCACATGATCTTGGAATAACGGCATGTGGATTTATCAGAGGAAACAGCTTGAATATTTATAGTCATGCGGATCGGATTACGGAGTGAGATTTAATTTTTTAGATGAAAAGGAATAAAACTACCCGTATCATTCAACTGAATGATACGGGTATCTTTGATTTTATGGATAATGTTAATTTACTTAAACTGTTGTTACTTCTGCCGCTTCCAGCTTATGTGCCTTCCTCGAAAACACACGCCATAACAACACGTTGCATAATAAAATCAGTGCCACCAGAATACCAATACTTAAATCATACATATACATACCCTCTGCAGAAAAAATCGCCTCTCTAAAGCCATAGATCACATAGGTCATTGGCAAGTATGGGTTAATTGCTTCGAAAAATGGGGCTGTCAGTTCTCTCGGGAACATAGCGCCACTTGCTGCCAGCTGCACAACCAGTCCAACCATTGCGATAAAGCGCCCCGGATTTCCAAGTCCCACGACGAGCAGTGTAACAAGGAACATATAAGCCAGAGACGATACAATCGAGATTGCAATAAAGAGACCGATATGATCAATCTCAAGCCCCAGTCCGTATATCACGATCGCATCAAGAATCAGTGCACTCATGATCGCCTGCACAGCTGCAATACTTGCTTTACTCAACCAGAACTCCCTGCCGGATGCCGGAAGAATCTTAGCCTGACCGAGCGGAAAGATCATATTGAATGCAAGTGCCGCTATAAAAAGGCCGATTGACAGGAAGTTTGGTGCGAGTGCGTGTCCATAGTTTGGAACATCAGATACTTTTTCAACAGAAGTTTCTGCAGGTGCTGCCATCATAGCATACGTCTGATCATCTGCATGAACGCTACCTGCTTCTTCTGCACCATCCAGCAGTTTTGCAGCCAATTCTGCTGATCCGCTGCTGAGTTCAGACAGTCCTTCACCGAGATCACGCGAGCCATCTGTCAGCTGTGTTGCCCCGTCTGAGAGATCTGCTGAACCTGATGAAAGTGCCGCTGACCCTTCTGTGAGTGCAGGGGTATTGCCTGCAAGCTCTCCAAGTCCTGACGCGAGTTGATCTGAGCCATCAACCAGCGCACTGGTATTCTGATTCAGTTCAGTTGAGCCATCAGCGATCTGCTGTACACCACTGCTTAATTCACCGGATTTTCCGTCCAGTGCCTGCGCGCCTGAAGCCAGTTCAGCAGCACCGGTATTGATCTCATTCACAGCCTGCGTATAACCAGTTGTTCCTTCTTTCAGTGAATCCGCACCGGTTGCGAGTTCCCCTGTGCCATCTGCAAGCTGCATTAGTGAGTTATTTAACGACTGAGCCCCATCAGCTGCCTGATTAAAACCATTAATAAGTGCAGGAATCTGATCAGCAAAATCGCTTAGTCCCGCTCTCAGGTCAGTTCCACCAGAAGCAATCCCACTAATGCCATTTTCAAGAGACTCGGCACCAGGGAGCAGCTGCTGGTTAAGTGCAGCCATCTGATCTGATAGTGCGGCTGCCTGCTCCATATCTCCTTCTTTAATTGCCTGGCTCAGTGCTGTGGACAGCTCCTGCATTTGCGTAAGACCGTCTGTCAGATTACTGCTTCCCTCTGACAGCTGATACATGCCATCCTGTAATTCGCCTATGCCATCAACAAGCGATGATAGTCCTTGACTGTCAGTTAGAGCAGATGCCTGTTGGCGCATTTGCTCAAGTCCTGCTGCAAGCGGTGCACTGCCCTCCTGCTGTGCTCTGTTTATATTTTCATCGACTGCATTCACACCGGCTGCGACATCATTTGCTCCACTCACGAGTGACGCAGACTTTTCATTCAGCTGAGACGTTCCTTCAGAAAGAGCATCTGCCCCTTCAGCAACCTGTGCAACACCTGCTGTATAAGCAGCGGTTCCTTCCTGCAGACTTTCAGCACCCGATGCAAGCGCACCGGTTCCATCAGCAAACTGATGAATGCCGTCTGTGAGATCTGCCGCACCAGTGTTCAACTGATTCACGCCCTCAGCAAACTGCTGCAGACCAACATTTAACTCATTCGCACCATCCTGAAAGGTGAGCGTCCCGTCAGTCAGTTTTGCAAGCTGCTTTGTCAGTTCGGCAGCACCGTCTTTCGCTGTATTGGTGCCGTCCTCAAGCTGACCTGATCCATCAGCTGCTTCCGCCAGCCCATTACCGAGCTCACTGATTTGATCAAACAGCACCTTCACGTAGCTTTCAGTCACACGGTCTGAAATGCTTTGATTCAGACTGTCTGCCGCATTGCTGCTGATACTTTCAATAAAATAATTACGCCCCGGATTAATTTTATAGTTCAAATTCATTTTTTCAGGCTCGTCATCCATTACAGTCGCTGCATTGGATGAAAAGTTCTCCGGAATGACGACCATCATATAATAGTCGTTATCATCAAACCCTTTTTCAGCCTCTGCTTTACTGACAAAGTGCCAGTCAAAGTCTTTATTTGTTTTCAGTTCATCTACGAGGTCTTCACCTATCGTGAGTGTAGTCCCCTCAACATCTGCCGGCTGATCCTCATTGACCACTGCAACAGCCATATGATCTGTCTGATTAAATGGGTCCCAGAATGAAGATAAAATGATACCGGCATAAATCACCGGAATAAACATCATGACAATTGCAGTCCCAAGCATCTTCTTATTTTTTAGTAAAGATTGCCAGTCATACTTGAACATATTCACTTCAATTCACCTGATTTCTCTTCCTCTGTCAGCTCATTCCAATCCAGCTGTGGTTTCTCCATTTCACCAAAACCCTGTTTCAGCAAATCCTCTCCTGTGATTGAAGAAAAGTATTCAATGAGCTGCTGATCCGCACCGTGAAATACATTTCTGATAATCTTTTGACCCCTGCCAGCATTTTCACTGTCATTGAACACCTTCTCAATGAGTCCATTATCAGGAAACATCTTCATCTCACCTTCCATTGCCTCCAGGATATCAAGCATCATAATGTCTGCTGGATCCTTCGCAAGCGTTACGCCGCCTTTTGATCCCGGCACCGATTTGATAATCCCTCTGACGACCAGTTTCCTCATAATCTTTTTCAAATAAGAAGGAGATACCTCCAGCTTCTTGCTGACTACATCTGTGGCAACAGGAATCTGCTTTTCCTGTGTAGCCAGCAGGACAAGGATACAGAGAGCCTGTTCAACTCCGTTGGTTAATCTCATTTTATTCACCTCTTGTTTAATATGGATGTCTTTTATCTATTATGGATATTATTTATCCACTTTAAAGCAAACCGGATCGAATTTCAAGTGGTTCACAAAGAGTTCGATTATTTAAGTACAATTGTTCATAAAAAAAGCGAACCTGAGTTAAACCCAGATCCGCTCTTACCTATTGTTTCATAACACCCTTTATCAAGACTTCTCCAGCATCTGTTTTAAGACTAATACCCTTAAGAAATTCATCAGGAAATTGAAGACTTGTTAATGCATACTCTCCATTATTCATCAGCAACTCCACTGAAAATGTATCAATAACCATTGTAAGCTGGAGTTCTGTCAGATCTCTGAAGAATAACTCCTGATCTTTTGAAAACAGCTCTGAGAAATCAACTTTTCCTGAATTTGAACGTTTGAGAGAGAGTTTTTTCTCGTTAAAGTTGAACTGAATGACAGTATGCGTCTGATCAGAATAGTTCAATGCGATTTGGAGTTCTCCGCTCTTTGGACATGGTGTATTCAAATCAAGATACACTGGGCCCTGTTCAACATCAATGTTGATCCCGTTTGAATTTACCGTTCTTTCAATCTCAGTTGTGTGATTGAACCATTGTTCAAGCTCCTTTGGAAAATGCTGAACCAGCTTTGTATGACCTTCGCATTCTTTCAAAGTCAGCTCACGCGGCAGTGTCATCTGACTTCTCCAGCTATCCGTTGGCACCTGATTGGCATAACGCCAATTACTCATCCAGCCGATCAGAATTCTGCGGCTATCTGCCGGAATGTCTGAAAAAGTGACGCCTGCATATTGATCGCGTCCATCGTCCAGCCATTTCGCTTCACTGTGTTCTGAGATAAATGTTTTTCCGTCAAACGATCCTGTGAAATACTGCGTGCGTGATCCATAAGCAAGGCCTTCGCCGTCACCAATACTGACAATCATGACCCACTTATCTTCATTTGTTCCTTCAACTTTCAGCGCAAATAAATCCGGACATTCCCATACACCTTCATGTGAACCGACATTTGTGCCAAACTCACTTTCAAATACCCAGTTGATTAAATTTTGTGATGAGTAGATGGAGATGGTCTGACCTGTAGCCAGTACCATCACCCATTTATCAGACTCGTCGTGCCAAAACACCTTCGGATCTCTGAAATCCGGATTCGACGGATGGCTCAGCACAGGGTTTCCTTCATACTTTATCCATGTTCTGCCCGAGTCTGTGCTGTAGGCAAGACTCTGGGACTGAACAATTCCTGAATCTGTTTCTTTGTGATGCGTAAAGATCGCAACAAGCCCTGGTCCATCATTGAAGAAACCAGTCGTATTGTGCCAATCCACTACTGCACTTCCGGAGAAAATTGTGCCATGCTGATCAGGGTACAATGCGATCGGCAGCTCTTCCCAGTCAATCAGGTTACGGCTGACTGCATGTCCCCAGTGCATCGGCCCCCAAGTAGTGCCATTCGGGTGATACTGATAAAACAGATGGTATTCATTGTTGAAAAACACAAGCCCGTTAGGATCATTCATCCAGTTTTTTTCAGGCGCATAATGCAGGTAAGGTCTTGAGAGATTCACTTTAGTCAAACTCATGCTCCACCCTCCATATGCTGATCGAAGCCTCGCTGCTTAATTTCCAGCCAATCTGATAAGCCCAGTCTTTCAAGCTCAGCCAGATACTCTTCCCACTCTTCTTCAACCATCCCGTTAGTGATCCATTCTGCACGTTTTCGCTCTACATAAGGAATCAGGTCCGCTTCCACTTCAGCCAGACGCTCAAGGTCTTCTGCAGGGAAGAATACTTTTGGATAGATGTGATCAGCCTTCATATCCGGCACCATTACTTCTTTCATCAGGTCAAGTCTCCACGCTGCATCTTCAGGTTTCGTTGTTACACTTCCATAATACTCATCCAAAATCGCAAGCGGTCCGCCAATTGAAGTTTCTTCTCTTAATTCCACAGGCGCAGTTCCTTCAAGTGGTAAATGCTTTAACATAGATGCTGCTTCATCATATTCGAAAATGTTCTGCTTTTCAGTGTCACCATATGTTCCCCAGTTGTTTTGGACAGACTGTGTTGGATCATAGAGCTGATCAATCCATTTAGCTGTCAGTTCCAGGTTTTGATTCGCACTTGTTATGACCATTTTCGCTCTGTCAAAGCCCATACCGTTTGTGCGGGCAACGTTCTTTTGACCATCCGGCCCTTCAAGAGCGGGCATTAATGTGTACTGGTCATTCATGCCGGTAATATTTCCTTTATCCCAGGTAAAATAGAGCCCGTAGCGATTTTCTCTTCCTTTTGCAAGATACGTATTCCAGTCCTGTTCAAAAGCTTCTACATCCATCAGGCCTTCTTCATATAGCTCATTGAAAAACTTCATTGCTTCTTTATAACCTTCGTCAGCAGCTGTTAATTTCACCTCTCCATCATTCGTTACAACAGTATGGTCCCAGTTATCTCCAAGACCAAATGATCCGAATAAAAATGACAGATCCTCTCCACCATGATTGATAATGAAAGACATTGGAATGGTCTGTCCATCACCAGCCGGATCGTTATCTCTGAAGGCAATTAACACTTCTTTCAGTTCTTCTGTTGTCTCTGGTACTTCAAGACCCAGTTCATCCAGCCATCCCTGGTTAATCCATGGGAATGCATCAACTGAATGAATACTTTCTTTACCAGATCCAAGCTCTTCAATCCACGGGAAAGAATAAATGTGGCCATCAGGCGCTGTCATCATTGCTTTATATTCAGGTGCCTTCTCAAATACAGCCTGTAAGTTCGGCATATGTTCTTCGATCAGGTCTTCGACTGCAATAATACTGCCGTCTTCTGCAAGGTTAAGAAGTTCATTGTCACTCAGTGCAGCATTCATAATCGCGTCAGGGTGCTCCCCGCTCGCCATCGCAAGATTCCGTTTCTCTACAAAGGAATCAGACGTATAATTGGTCCATTCAACCTTTACACCTGTTTCCTCCTGCATCCGCTGTAAGATCAGCTTATCGTTCGGATCTTCAGGTGCAATTGGAGAACTCTGAGTCATAAATTTCAGCGTGACTTCTTCCTCTAATGGAAACGTGATATCAGACAGCCCATAATCTTCAGATGAAGCATTTCCCCCTGAATTACATCCCGATACGATCAATGCCCCAGCAGCAATCGGCATCATTACTTTCAACATCTTCTTCATTCATAAAACCCCCATTTATATTATTTTAATGACCCGACCATGACACCTTTTTCAAAGTATTTCTGGAAGAACGGGTACATGATTAACAGTGGTAGACTGGCAACAACAATAGATGAATACTTGATCATTTCTGAAATCCGCTGAAGTTCCGCTCTGGCCATTTGATCACCAATCATGCCGGGCTGGACTTCGTTTTGAATCAGGATCGATCGTAAGACCAGCTGCAGCGGATGAAGCTCTCTGTCTTCGAGATAGATCATGGCATCAAAGTAAGCATTCCACTGGCCGATGAATGCGTATAGCGCCAGTACAAAAATAATCGGCTTGGACAATGGAAGAATAATTTTCAGGAAAATCATGAAGTCAGAAGCACCATCTATTCTCGCTGCCTCTTTTAACTCATTTGGAATCGCCTTGAAATAAGTTCTTGCTAAAATAATGAACCATACTGATATGGCGTTTGGCAGAATGATTGCCCAGACCGTATTCAGCATGCCAAGATCTCTGACAAGAAGGTAGGTTGGAATCAAGCCTCCATTGAAAAACATCGTCACGATGAAAAAGATCATAATGGTTTTTTTGCCGACCAGACCATCCTGCGATAGCGTATATCCTGCAAGAATACTGACCACTACAGTGACAAACGTAAATCCGGTGGCATATAAAACAGAGTTAAAGAATCCTCTTAAAATCGTGCCGTCTGCAAATAATCTTGCATAACCATCAATACTGAAGTCTGAAAAGCTTAGCATCAACCCTTTATTTAAAAGGGTGTTCGGCTGAAGAAATGAAGACAGGAATACGTACAGTAATGGCAGCAATACAAGCAGTGAGACAATCACCAGCAACATTTTATTTACCGTTAAAAGAATACGGTCGCTTTTTGTTAAATTCATTTCATTACTCCTTTCTACATGAGACCTTCGCCTTCATTTAGTTTTTTAACGACACTGTTCACAAAGACTAAAAGGAATACATTGATGACTGCGTTAAACAATCCGACCGCAGTTGCAAATGAATAATCTCCCGCCTGGAGTCCAAGCTTATACACATAGGTTGGAATAATTTCAGATGCCGGAATATTCATAGATGTCTGAAGCAGATAAGCTTTCTCAAATCCAATTGCCATAATGCCCCCTGCTGCAAGAATGAACAGGACTGCCATCACAGGCTTTAATACCGGCAGATCGATATGCCAGATTCTTCTTAACAGTGAAGCACCATCAATTTTTGCCGCATCGTGAAGCTGTGGATCAACATTCGCCAGAGCTGCTACATAAATAATGGATGCCCACCCTGCTCCCTGCCAGATCCCTGAAATAATATAGATCGAGCGGAATGCGTCCGGATCTGACATGAAAGAATACGAGTTTCCCGTCACCAGTGTAATGAGAGAGTTAATCGGTCCTGTAGGTGATAGAAATAGAAATACCATCCCGGAAATGACAACCACGGAAATAAAGTGTGGTGCGTACAAAATCAGTTGTATATTTTTCTTCGCGTTCGCCCTTCTGATCTGATTGAGCATTAAGGCTAAAATGATCGGGATCGGAAACCCGAGCAGTAATTCAAAGGAACTCAATTTCAGTGTGTTCATAAAGATATTCAGGAAATTTGGAGAGGTCAGAAATCCTGTGAAGTGCTCCAGGCCCACCCATTCACTTCCCATAATCCCCCGCATCGGGCTGAAATCTTTAAAGGCAATCACTGCACCGTACATCGGAATATATTTAAAAATAATTGTCAGAATAATGGCCGGGGCAATAAAAAGATATAACAGATAATTCTTTTTGATATACTCCAGGTTTTTGTTTTTCTTTTTGCCCGGCTGATGGCCCGGCTGTTTTTCCGGCTCCTTTTGCTTTTGATGCTGAACGTGTTCTTCCTGTAATTCTCTGGCTGCATTTTGCATTGTATCCCCCCTGCTTAGAAAGCGTTTTCATAAGTTGATTTCAATATAACAGAGAAAAAATAGAGGCGATTTTAAAATCTTTGGAATGTGACTTTCATTTTTTTCGGGTTGTGAAAACATAAAAAAAAGATCCGCTGAACGGACCTTTACTGGGGAAATGAATAGATATCGTTTGCATAGCTGTTTTGTTCCTGAATCCCGTTATCTATTTTATTGACCGCCCGATCGGCAGCTTCTTTTACCTCTGCATTCTCTATAACAATTTCCTCAAAAAGCGTTTTAATCGCATCACTTAAAAACGGATATGCCGGTGTGACCGGACGGCTTTTGGAATAAATCTGAGACTGAGTCAGAAAAATATTTTCAGGATACTCAAGAAATTCCGGAAAGGATTGCACAATAGACTGCCGTGCAGGTGGTTCCCCGGTCTGATCCACATAAATACTCATGGCCTCATAGTCTGTCATATAAGAGATGAACGTCCAGGCTTCATCCGGATATTGTGTGTTGGATGAGATGCCCATCGACCAGCCCCCATTTGGTGCAACCTGTGCCGTACCTTTCGGGAGTGGGGCAATATCGAAGTCTTCTCCAAGTTTAAAATCCGGATCCGTTTCTTTCAGTCTGCTCAATTCCCATGAACCGAATACACTCATTCCAAGCTTCCCATTTTCAAAGGCTCTCGGCGGCAGCTGAACTTTAGCTACATCATAGCGGTGATACAAATCCTTATAAAATGTCAGTGCTTCAATTGATTCAGGCGCATTCAAGTATCCATCTGCCGTTGAACCATCAGGACTCAGTATTTCTCCTCCGAACTGCCAGATGAAAGGTGACTTAAAATAAGACGGTGCCTCTCCTCCGGGAAACCCCTGTGCCGGATCAACTCCAATAATCCCTTTGTCAGGATCTGTGATTTTTTGGGCAGCCGCAAGGACTTCATCCCACGTCATTGGATCATGCGGATTTTTTGATGGGAAAGGAATACCCGCCTCCTCAAAGAGATGTCGATTATAATAAAGCGCTGCGCCAGGCTGTACGAGCGGCATCAGATAGACTTCATCCTCATAGCTTACCCCTTCAAGAAGCGCCGGTGGAAGATCTTGATCCAGCTGCTCCTCCAGAAAATAATCTGTTAACGGCTCGAGCACGCCAATGCGCGCATAAAGTGCCAGATTCGGGCTGTCAATCAGCATCAAATCAGGCGGCTTTCCGGTCGCGATCTCCGTACGCAGCTTCAATTCATAATCCCCATACTGAATAGGGTTCATTTCAATATCGATATGAGGATAAGCCCGTTCAAAAGACGCGATCATTAATTCAAAGGCTTGATTTTCAGCCACATTCCCATAGTTTCGCCAGAATGTTAATACGGTCTGGTCATCTGTTTCAGTAACTGGTGTGATCGTCATGTCATTCTCTGAATCCAGATTGAATCTCACTGCGATCACGCCCCCGACAATCATGACAATCATAAGAACTGAAAATATGATTCCCTTCTTCATATCAATCCACTTCCCTGTCAACAGAACCAGTATCCTGTTGCCTGCGGTATTCAACCGGTGAACAGGCATAATGCTTTTTAAATACTGTACTGAAGTAGCCTGCACTAGAATACCCTGTCAGTTCAGCTACATCGATAATTTTCAGACGATGATCCTTTAGAAAATCTGCAGCTTTTTTCATCCTTACTTTTACAAGGTAATCTGTAAAGTTCTGACCCGTCTGCTGCTTAAATAACTCTGATAAGTAGGTCCCGTTCATATGAAACAGATCAGAGAGCACTGACAGAGAAATATCTTCAGCATAATGCATATCCAGGTATTGCTTGACTGAATCCGTCACCTTTGAACCTGAAAAACGCACTGAATGAACAGCCTGCGTAATCGTTTCAGAGACAAGAATAATGGAATTCATCACTGTTACATAATTTGTCATCTGACGAACTTCCTGCTGACACAACCAGATAGACTGGGAGATAGATGGATCTTTTAATTCATACTTTTGAACAATGGTTCCTAATAGAAAAAGAATTCGATTTGCACCCACTGTGAATGAATAAGCTGAGTGCTGTCCTAACTTAACCAGTTCCTTTTTGATGAGATCCGAAACCGGTTTTACATCGCCCTGCTCACTTGCACTCATCATGATTCTTTCAAATTCCGGCGATAGCCCGCTCCCCTGTAAACTGTGCTGATCTTCTCTATACAGATGAGCACCTGCCTCAAGTGGGGATTGGCTCCATGCAAGCAGACTTGAAATATACGTATCCTTCATTTTGTCAAAGCCGGTTACGCTTTCCCCTGCGCCGATCACGGTGTATAGATTGAGCAGTGATTTGGATTGATCCTGTACTTTTTTTATAAAGGATTGTTCATCCTTTTGATGTAGCAGACTGACCGCATGGATCAGAGAAGGATAAGCCGGATTCTCAAACAGCCAGATTTGATCGAATTGACTGCTGATCTCGTTACATAATAACCTGAACGATTCCCACAGCTTTTTAGGTCTTGAGGATTCGCCATCTGTCCCTCTTGCTTCGATTGTTAAGATCCTGATCACTGCATCCGGGTCTGCCAGTTCGTTCAATTGCAATTGCTTCAGCCGTTCACCCACAGCTTCCTGATTCAGCCACTCCCCATTGGCTGCATACAGAAGATACTTCCTGCGTTCATCTTCAAAAGCATATCTCGCTGCTCTTTTTATTTTATTCAGTTCCTGCTTTTCGACTTTTTCATGCTCTATTTCCTGTTTCATTTTGCTGAGGGTGGTTTCAAGATCATCAGGTGATACCGGCTTGAGTAAGTAATCACTCGCCCCTTCTTTCATCGCATTTTTCACATAGTCAAAATCCGAGTAGCCTGAGAGGACAATGATTTTGATGTGCGGATACTGCTTCTTGCATTCTTTAGTGAACGCAAGGCCATCCATCACAGGCATTCTCATGTCAGTAATCACAAGGTCGGCAGCGTTTGAAGCAAGCTTTTCAAGCGCTTCCTTCCCGTCCGAGGCTTCACCAATCACCTCACACGCCTGATCTGTTAAGTTAAGCTTCAAATACATGCCTTTTCTGATCTGGACTTCATCGTCTACGATCATGATCTTCATCATTTTCCACCCCCTCATTTGTATAGAAATAAAGATACATCTCTGTTCCAATACCCGGCTTCGACTTAATGTCATAGCTGAACCTGTCGCCAAAATAAAGCTTCAGCCTGCCTATGACATTACGTAATCCAATGCTGTACCCTTTACTTTTCAGTACATCTGACTCCTCAAAATCCTTTAAGTTTGTAATTAAATCCTCTGTCATCCCTTCCCCTTTATCGGAAACAGCTACGATGACGCTATGATTCTGATCAGTGATACTGATCTCAATTTCAGCATGATGTTTTTGCGTGAAGCTATATTTAACTGCATTTTCAATGAGCGGCTGTAAGGTAAACTTTGGAACCAGTAAACCGAGTGCGCTGCTATCATCATTAATGGTTACCTTCAACTGCTCACCATATCTTATTTTTAAAATGTCAGTATAACTTTTCATATACGTTAATTCTTCAGCGAGCGGGACCTCTGTATGTTCTGTTTTCAGTGAATACCGCAGCATTTTGCCTAACGCCACACTCACATTCATCACTTCCCGGTTCTTCTCCTGCAGGGCAAGACTCCCGATAATTTCAAGCGTATTATTCAAAAAGTGAGGATTGATCTGCAGCAGCAAAGCATTGTATTCAGCGTCCTTCCGTCTCAAATTCGCCTTATACTCTGTTTCAATCATGCGATTAAGCTGGTCGATCGTATGATCAGCTGCATGAATCAGGTACCCGACCTCGTCTCTTCCTGACCGCACTGATGGAAGAGCACTTTTTGCGCCTTTGAAATCCCCGCGTTCAATGAAAGACATCGCTTTTGTTAACCCGCTCACAGGACGAATAATCGTTGATGAGAAAATAAATGATGCAATCATGGTTAAGATAAAGATACCAAATGAGATGAATAATAACGTCCGCTGCAGATCGTCAACCTCACTGAACAGCGCTGATTCTGCGACTTCGTTTATCAGTACCCAGTCAGCAAAAGGCAGTTTCTGATAAAAAATCAGAAACTTTTCTCCTTCCTCCACCCGCTCAATCATGCCCTTCTCCAGGTCTGACAGGTTGATCGCACCAATCGTTTCACTTAGATCTGTCTTCTCAGACGGGATCTGCTGGCTCAATACCTTTTCAGCATTTGAATCCACTAAATATGTATAACCTGTTTGAACGACTGCCTGATTATCCAGGGCATTTTCCAGAATATAAGTCGGAAAGCTGACCTTAATAACGCCACCGTTCATCATCGTATTCAGATCAAAAAGAGGCACGAGAAAGCTATTCACCTGCTGGTTGATCATTTCAGTAGATTGCTGGAAAGAGTCAAGATGCGCACTCGTATAAATACGCTCATCATTCAAATATTCGCTATACCATTTTTCAGATGTCCAGCCCAATCCTTCTCCCCAGACTGTTGCACCATCACTTAAAAAAACGTTAATTGACATTGAATTAGAATTATTGATCATCATGGCTGCTAATTGAGATTCCAGATTCGTCTCAGCCAGAAACTTTTCTCCAACCGTTGCATCCGGATTTCCATTCACCCTCAACCAATCCTGCGTCAGCTCATTAAGCAGCACCTGCTTACCGATGTCTTCAGCCTGGGTAGCGATAGACTCAATATATAAAGAATACTGATCCATTACTTCGACTGATAACTCCCTTGTTTGATCTTTGATCGACTCAGTTAACCAGGCAGGAATTAAAATAGACAACACCAAAAAAGGTATGGTTAATAAAATCGTAAAAATCAGAAACAGTCTATTTCTCAATGAAAAAAACATGTCATCCCCACCCTCTTCATTCAATTAAGAACTTAGCACACTTATTCGGAATATTCTATATGCTTTTAATTTCTCAAGCTGCGTTAAACGATCATAAAATTAAAATTCAAATGTAAACCCTTACATTTTATATTGACATTCCCTCTTAAATAAAATAATCTTAATAAAACTAGTTAACCGGTTAAATGGAGGTTTTATGAAGAATAGAGTGACGATTCGGGATGTGGCCCAGGCTGCCGGTGTATCCGGAGCTACGGTGTCTTATGTATTAAATAATGTAAAAAAAGTATCTGAGGAAACCTCTCGCCGGGTGCATGAAGCGGTTGAGGAGCTTGGCTATTATCCGGACTATACAGCAATCAGTCTGTCTAAGAAAAAATCGAATTTAATTGGGGTTGTGGCACCTTTTATCAGCAACGCTCCTGCTTCAGTATTTGAAAATAATCAGTATTACGATCATTTTTTAAGCGGTGTAGAGAGTGTGTCGAGAGCGCATCACTTTGATACGATGATTTCCGGTGTGACGGATCCTGTTGAGTGCATTAACTGGGTGAAGAAAAGAAATCTGGATGGACTGATTTTGATCGGGTCGCTTTCAGACGACCTCTATCAGGTGATCCGCAAAGTAGATCTGCCTATTATCTGTATTGATATTTACGAGGAGCACGCTGAACAGTATGTGAATGTGAGAATTGATGATGAGGCTGGCGGTTATCTTGCTGCTAAGCATTTGCTTGAGCTTGGTCACCGCGAGATTGCGTTTCTGGCAACCTCCCTCCAGGACAGTTCAGTTGAGCAGATGCGGTTTGCAGGCTTTAAGCGGGCATTTGAAGAGTTTCATGTAAACGTAAATGAAGACCTAGTTTTTGAACTGAAGGATCTTACTTTTTCAAATGGGTATGACTGGGGCGTAAGATTTGTTGAGCAGCAGCTTTCATGTACAGCTGCTGTAACGGTTTCTGATCATATCGCGATTGGTGCAATGAAGGGCCTAAGCAAGCACGGCGTTTCAGTGCCTGATGACTTTTCAATCATTGGCTTTGATGATCTGGCCATCAGCCAGTACATCACGCCTGAATTAACGACCGTGCGGCAGAATATTTTTGAAAAAGGATCAATTGCTGCTGATCAGCTGATTCAGTCGATTGAGCATCAGCACCAATCTGAGCACAGTAGAGCAATGATTCAACTGCCAGTGGAATTAGTCGTACGTGGTTCAACAAAAGAAAACTAACATCTTTTGTTGAATATTTTTATAAATGGTTAACCGATTAACTAAACCTTTAAGGAGGTGAGTTTCTCCGCTACTTCGTTTTAAAAAATTTATGTTTGGAGGATATATAATGAATAAATTAACGTTGACTGCAGGGAGTTTGTCATTGGTTTTAGTATTAGCAGCCTGTGCACCTGAGCGTTCACAGGATCAGGGCACCGCTTCTTCATCTGATGCAGTGTCTGAGGGTCTTTTAGTATGGGCACCTGACATTGAATTAAGTGCAATTGAGTCACAGGTTGAAGCGTTCACTGAAGAAACCGGTATTCCTGTTGAGGTTGTCTCGATGCCCCAAGATGATCAGACGGAAGCGATCGTGCTTGATGGACCTTCAGGAAATGGACCTGATCTTTTTTATCAGCCTGGTGTAGGAAATCTTTCTATTCAGGGGCTTGTCCATCCTGTTGAAGTGGATCAGGAAATTCTTGATACATATTCTGCAGGTTCACTTGAAGCGCTCAGCTATGATGGTGAATTGTATGGTCTGCCTGCAGTTGTTGAGTCCCTTGCACTTTACTACAACAAAGCTCTGATTCCGGAAGCGCCTGAAACTGTTGAGGATTTGGAAGCTGCGATGGCTGATCTGACTGATGATGCGAATGACCATTTTGGATTCCTATATCCGGCAAATGATTTTTACTTCTCTTACCCTTTCATGGCCGGGTATGGCGGCTACATTTTTAATGAAGACAGTGACGGTTATGTAAAAGATGACGTTGGTCTTGCCAATGATGGGTCGGTACAAGGCGCATCTTTAATTCAGGACTGGTTTGAAAGCGGATACATTCCATCTAGTATTACGCTTGATGCAGCGAATGGATTATTTATGGACGGTCAGGCTGGTGCCATTATCAACGGACCTTGGGCAAGATATGATTTTGAAGAAGCACTTGGAGATGACCTTGGCACCGCTCCCCTTCCAGAGCTTGAAAACGGTGAATACCCTGAAACATTCCTTGGCACAAAAGGCTGGATGCTCTCTTCTTACTCAGAATTCCCTGAAGAAGCAACAGAGCTTGCCGTCCATCTGACAAGTGAGGAATCACTAAAAGAAACGTTTGAAGCAACAGGAGAAATCCCTGCAAACTCAGCAATCCTGAACAGTCCTGATTTTACAGAAGATCCAATGCTTGCAGGCTTTGCAGTACAGCTTGAACGTGCACGCCCATTCCCGAATATCGCAGAGCTATCAGCTGTGTGGCAGCCAATGGCGGATGCACTGACCTTTATTATGCAGGGGGACGACCCGGCTGAAGCGCTTGAAGAAGGCGTAGGAAAAATCGAGGAAGAGATTGCGACGAATTACGAATAAATAGAGAAAAAACTGCAAGGGCCCCCATCCTTTGCAGTTTTTTCATTAGATACTTTAAAGATACTCAATATCTCTAATTAAACAAAAAAATATCTTATTCAGCCTTTTGTACAATCACTAAATATAAAGATTCTGTCGGAAAATGTATTCCATTTATATTAAAACCTGATTCAATCATTTCACGCTTCATCCCCTCAAGTGTAATCCTTGGTGCATGTCCTGAACTTTTCTCTGGTTCAAGCTCCAGACAAATGAGATATGATTTACAGTCAATTTGTGTGTTTTTTCCAGTATAGAAAAGCTTCACTGTCCCAGTCGAACTTATGAGGTTATAATCAATTTATAAAATACAGCTATCATGTAAAATTAGTGATTTCACTTCTGCTGGTCAGCCCGATCATCCACCCGCGTGTCTGCGTCTGTCTCAATACACTCTAGCCATGTATCTGCCATCAGTGCATCAATCATCTCCCGGCTGCCTCCGACAAGTGTGAAATCCAGGTCTATATCTGAGTAAAAGCACCAGCTGCGATCTTCCGGCCAAAAGTAACTTGGGTTTGCGACGACTTCCTGCAATCCCAACAGTTGCTTCATTTCAACGAGCTCTCCTACAAATAATTTGTTCTCATAATCAGTTGTTTTCAATAAATCATAATAGAAATAACAATTCATATTTTTGGAGAAAGGCTTTAAAATTTCAATTACCTGATGAAATGACTTGTAATCAATTATTCCTTCTTCCCCACCGATCAAATAACGGGGTTGATCGCCAAGCTTACGCACAATCGATGACATGCCAAGTTCCTTTGTTTCTTTAAGACCGTATTTTTCTGCAAGATCACGAAGCATGAACCGTTCCACCGGCTGCAGGTGACCTTCAAAACGTCCAACTTCCCTCCATGTCACTTGATCATTTGGTGCTTTCATGTCTCTGTAGATTGGATGAATGATTTTACAGTATGTTTCATAGACAGGTGGGATCAAATTATAAAAGCTACAGCCTTCCCACTTTTCCGGCAGCGGAATGGTTTGCTCCTTAATCCAGTTGAAAGCGTTATGTTCTGTACACTTTTTCATGTGAACCACCCTTTTTAATTCCTAATTTAATTTGCACTTATTTAAAAAGTTCTCCAGCACCTGTGGATTCGATGCAAAATGAATATGCGTATATCCGGCCACAACATTTTTATATAAGTATCCTTCTTCTCCTGAACCAAAAATGCTGTCTACATGGTAGGCGCTTGGGAGCTCCTGATCAGGTGTGAAAGTCGAGTAGTGAAATTCATGACCGTGTATCTGCGTTTCTTCCTTAACAATTTGATTTCCTTTTGCACCTGTAATCTCACGGTAGCCAATCGCAGCAATATTCAACTGCATCTCTGTCTTACCAGGCAGCACCCCGGTCATTGGATAAGTCTCTCCCTCAACATTCATAATTGATTCAGACAAATACATTAATCCGCCGCATTCCGCCAGCACCGGCAGACCTTTTTCAACAGCGTCTTTTATCGACTGTTTCACTTCAATGCCTTCTGCCAACTCTTTCAAAAACTGTTCCGGAAAACCGCCGCCTAAATAAAGACCGTCTGCTTCAGGTGGAAGCATCTCTCCTTTTAACGGGGAAAAGTAAATGACTTCAGCACCAAATGCTTCAATCAATTCAAGGTTTTCCTGATAATAAAAATTAAACGCCTGATCATAGGCAACTGCTACTTTAACGTTTATAGGACTTCTTTGTTTGAACAAGGAGATCTCTGTTTTCAAAGGTGGCTGTTTACTCATCTGATAGATCAGGTCAAGATCAACAGTCTCTGCAACTGCTTCTCCTAATCTTTCAAGCTGATCATTCAGTTCACCGCGTTCAATCGATGGGACAAGACCGAGGTGTCTTTCCGGCATATGAATCTGTTCATTTTCAAGCAAATAGCCGCAAACTGGAATCCCACATTCCTGTTCCACTGCTTGTTTGATCAGCTTGAAGTGACCTTCGCTTCCCACTCTGTTGGCAATCACACCTGCTACGTTTACATCAGGATCCAGACTTTGAAAACCTTTCACAACAGCAGCTGCACTCCGGGCCATCGCTGAACAGTCAACGACCAGAATGACCGGGCATTTAAGTAGCGAACTGATTTCTGCAGCAGACCCCCGATTCGAAGTTGGGGATTCACCATCATAAAGCCCCATCATGCCTTCAATGATTGAAATGTCCGCTCCTTCATTTCCTTTGACGAATATTTCCTTCATCACATCTGCCGTGAGCATCCAGCTGTCCAGGTTCCGGGAAGGACGATTTGTGATCGCAGTGTGATAAGCGGGATCTATGTAGTCTGGACCGCATTTGAACCCCTGAACAGTCAGTCCTTTCTTCATGAAGGCTGCCATTAACCCGAGCGTGATGCTGGTTTTGCCGACGCTGCTTGATGTGCCTGCGATTAGGATTCGGTTGTTAGTCATGATTAAACACTCTCTCATCGGCATATATACAACCTGTGTTTTTATAAAGAGTAGTTAGCTTTTTCGATTTCCTTCTATCAATGTTGAACATCTTTTTACCTCCCGAATTTTTCTAAAAAGATTAATATGTATAGTTGGAATCCAGTGTTTCTTTGACCCAATGTCCGTCTTTCAGAAAATCTTCCCGGGTCAGCAGTTCGTTTCTGATGATTTGTCTGTGAGAGGTAATCGTTCCATCGTGCGTGACGATTAAGATTCGTTCAGCATCCTGTTTTTTACACCATGCTAAAAAACGTTGTGCCAAATCGTTAAACTCCGGTTCAGGAAGCGTGTTTATTCCTGAAAGCCAAAGTTCATCCGGGAGACCACCTTCAATGATAAAGTCCGGGAAGTCTTCGCTAATCATATTTGTATTTAATAATTGGTCACAGGGTAGCGTCTGACCATTCATCTTCTGAGGAAACATTCTAGGAGATATAAATGGATTGACGATTTTTCTGCAGTGTATGCCTTGACTCCAGATGAATGCAGTCTGCAAGGTTCTTCTTACAGGACTAACGACGAGTATGTCTTTTTCAGTGAGCGGAATCTCAGTTTGAAGTGTTGCAGCCTGGGATTCTCCTTCCTGTGTTAAAGCAGGATCATTCATGTATAAGCTTTCCGGCAAGTTTAAGGTATGTTCACCTTGTCCATGTCTGATAAAGATTAACTCCAAACTGACCTTCTCCTTTGTTATACATTTAAATTTTCAGTCCGTCATTTCAAAAGTAAAAAATATGAACTTTACTGTTTTCCATGAAACACTTTCAATAAAAAATCCCTGCCAGGAACCTGAAGCAGATCAAACGAATTTAAGAAACTCGTTTTGTCATAGCACGCTTCTTCCAAACTAACCTCAATTGTTCCCCTTTGAATATCAACAACCGCATACGGAGCGACTGATCTCGAATTACATCCCAAAGATCCCGGATTCAAAAAATAATTGTTCTCACCCTCAAAGTGATGAAGTGGATGATGATGTCCAAAGCAAATTAATTTTTCTTTATGTCCCTCAAATAAGGCTTTTAAATATTCTATATCAGGCTCAACAATTCTACTAAAAGGATCCTGACTTATATGTTTATGTATGTTTGCCTTTGAAATATGATAATGCGTAAATAATACAGACTGCTCTTTAATCGTTAAATTAATTGTTCTGGGCAACTGATCTAATTTTGAGATAAAGCTATTATCCATTTTATCTGCTATCCATTGGTGATGCTCTTTGGCATGAGCGTGACTTTTAGGATGTTCTTCCCCCTTAAGAATGGCCAACACTGCTTCATCGTGATTACCAGTAATCATAGAAACATCATTTCTTGAAAATAATATTTCCAGAACTTCATTCGTATCTGGTCCAATTCCTATCATATCTCCCAGACAATAAATATGTTCAATACCTGCCCTCTGATCCAACTCATGAAGAACTGATTTCAAAGCAGGCGCATTACCATGAACATCTGTGATTACAGCTATCTTCATCTACTGGTCTCCCTTCAACGAAAATATAAACTCACTGACCTAAAGAGATGTCTTCAAACTTCTCACACCTGTACGTCTCAAAATTCAATTCATAGATCCTGATAAAATTCACATTAAATACAGGATACGGTGTCAGTTCTTCATCTGCAATTTTCTTTAACTGTTGTAGTTTCTGTTCATTTTGGCCGTTTAATAATTCCACACAGTTTTGCATTTTGCCCAACGTCAAGTGAGGAACAAAAGCATCAAGTTCAAAATACTGTTTGATCAAATCATCTGATGGTGAGATTTCATGAACTAATCTTTGGTGTAATTGAACTAAACCATCAGAGTTTACGCTTAAATGTAAGCTGTGATCTCCGAATTCATCAGGTTTACCTAAGTCAACTTGAAAAGGTTTTGCTTCCTTACAGACCTGTTTCACTTGTTCCAGCCACTGCAAATCTGGAGTTAAACCTCCCTGCGCTTTCACAGTAATATGCGGTTCAATACTTGATTGCCTTGCCCATTTATTTTGAAAGTGCTTAATTCGTTTTAAATAATCCACTGGTGGAACGATCCCGATAAGGTACTCCACTTTCATTTTCTTCACTCCAACTGTTCGAACTATTTATGCTATTGACTTGTATTGTACTTTTCTAGACAGTGGCTGCTTTCTTCTTAAAAGCCATCTCAAGATTCCTCTTTAAAAAACCAGGCAAATCCTGCTGGCCCAGCAGTTCTTCCTGCGTAAACCAGTAAACCTCATCCACTTCATCCTCGCTTTTTGCAAAAGCTTCCCCACTTACATATCTGCACAAATAGACAATATCTACAACGTGCTTGCCAGTATCAGTGATAAAAGATGAACTGTTCAAATATTGCTCGACCTCAATATTGATTCCAACCTCTTCAAAAACCTCACGTTCAAGGCTGCGCTCCAGAATATCATAAGAAAAACCCTCCTGATCCACCTGACCGCCAACAAAAGCAAGTCCGCCACCCGCGTGCTCTTCCTTCTCACTGCGTCGGATCATCAGCCATCTATCACCTTTTTAAATCGCTGCCTCCACATTTACTATAAACATTCATTCACCTTCCAATTTCATTTTATAAAACTAAGAAAGCCTGCTTAACAAATTAAAAGGAGTAACCTCCCAGGTTTCATAAGGTACAATGTTTACAGCTCTCATACAATCTAACGTTCTTGATTTCATATTCGGCCGGGTGATATACTGACCTATATTTTGCTCAGTAAGTTCAACAAACTCAGCTTCTTTAATTTCGTCGGGTTGAATATGAATATCTCCACTTATATATTTTGCTTTGAAGACAACAGCAAGTAAGTGCTTTGTAACATTATAATAAACACCATTAATACCAACTGGCGAAATCACCAGCCCCGTTTCTTCCAGGACCTCTCTACACAAAGCCTGATCAAGTGGTTCGCCGACTTCCACCTGTCCTCCAGGAGTTTCCCAGGTATCAGATCTAACATGTGTTTTTACCAGCAGTGTATGTCCCTGATCATTCATCACATTCGCGGAGACTGCGATAATATGTTTTGGTGGTGAGTTCATTTGATACCTCCAAATAGTTACTTCTCAATCAAATAGCCATTTCATTTTTTCAAAATATCAGCAGCTTTTTAGTAAACCATCGGTAATGTTGTAAGGATCAACACCAGACTTAACACAACTTTAATGTGAACACTATATTTTGGATTCCCTTGTTTTTTCTCAAAGAATTGAACACAGCTCATAAGTAAACTCATGCCGATAAATAGTAATGCAAATCCTACTCTGTCATCTTGAACCAACAACGCTCTCAAAGCCATATATCCTATAAGAAAATAACCAATGTATCCCATCACCATTTGAATATCCTGCTTCATATCTACACCCCTTTGTTGTTTTGAGAGAAGGCAATTATTCATTAAGTAATTCAGTACAGAAATCCGTCATTTTGAGGAACTTATTTAATCGTTAAATTTCCCGTTAATTGAAGATGAAAGTGTAAAAATTAAAGTTTTATACGTTTTTATACATCAATATATCGTCAATATATTCTTTATCATTCAGCTTAATCTCACCAACTTTTCTTCCTTCTTCGATAAAGCCCATTTTTTTATAAAGAGATATAGCATTAATATTTGTAGATAATACACCTAAGCTTACTTTCTCAATGTATGGATTATGTTCTGCCCAATTTAGTAATTCTTGCAATAAAGCTTTTCCAATTCCTTTTCCGCGAAAGGTACTATCAATCATCATGCCAAGCGAACCTGTATGACTCAATCTTTTGCGGTTTGACGATTGGAAGACAAGCCACCCAACAACAACTTTTTCTATCTCTGCTACTAAAATTATCTCACGTTCATTGTCTATCTTCGATTGAATCCATGCCTTTTGACCACCTATCGTCTGCTTAAATTCTTCTAAGGTCGACAATAAATATTGTTCCTCTGATAAAACTGCACGTTGGATTTCAAGCATATTCTCAGCATCTTTCTGTTCAGCTAATCTTATTTGTACTTTTTCCATTTTTTCTAATTCCCCTTTGAGACAGATACTTAAAAAATTTCTCAATATATTTTTACATGTGTATGAATACGAACCTACCAAACAAATTAACTATCTTGCCCGTTAGTTGAATAAGAAACATAATGATTTCCTGAACTTAGATAAACTAATCTAACTAGTGTTTCGACAGTTGGAATTAAATTCCCTTTAATGATCCTATTATTAACTATTACTTTATTAGAGTTTAAAACCACTCCATTGTAAAATCATATTCTCACTTCTAAGGCCTCACTAATGATAATGCTTTTTTCACCGCCCAGCGCTGATGATCATGAATCAGACAATTAACCGCTTCTGTAGGTTCCACCCATCTCAATTCATGATCCTCATCTACCGGTTCTTCTATCTTCTCTCCCGCTTCACACTCATAAAAATGACCTTCACTCAGATAATAAGTACCCTCATTGATAGAATAAAAATACCTTCCTGCACTGCCAATAAAGCGTCTGACCTTCACTTTCATTCCTGTCTCTTCCAGCACTTCTCTTTCCAGGCATTTTTCATGTGTTTCACCCTGTTCAATTCCTCCACCGGGAAGAAAGTAGTCCTTACTTCGAACATGAATGACAGCAATCTTATCTTTATTAGAATTGAACATCACACTATATACGGCCGGTCTTGTTATGTAGGTCTTTCCGTTTTCTTTTTCTCCGAATGTCAGCATTGTCTGCACTCCTTTTTTATACGAGCAGATTCTCCAAATCAAATTAATTCTTGATTTACAAAGTAAATCCTTCCCTTACCTTACACTATATTCTTAACCAAAAAGACCATATAATGGATTAGACAAGAAGCAATTTGGAGGTTATTCACAATGGAAAAATATATTTGTATTACATGTGGCACACAGTACCCGCCCTCTTCTCAAGAGCCTGAGGATGTGTGACCTGTGAGGAAGAAAGACAATATGTCCCTCCTGCCGGTCAGCAGTGGACAACTTTTGAGAAGATGCAACAGTCGGGAACACATTCCAATCAATTTGTTGAGGAGCAAAAAGGCCTGAAGAGTATTACAACCAGTCCTGAATTTGGAATCGGGCAAACGGTATACATAATAGAGGAAAAAGGCTACAGACTCATGCGGGATTGTATGGCGTACATAGATGATAAGACCGTCACCCATTTAAATCAGGAAGGTGGACTTGATGCGATTGCGCTCTCACACCCACATTACTATACGACTCAGGTTGAGTGGGCTGAAGCATTTGATTGTCCAATCTACATTCATGAAGACGATAAGGAATGGGTGCAGCAGCCAAGTGATCGCATCATTTACTGGAGTGGTGAATCGCTTGAGCTTTCAGAAGGATTAACCCTTCACAGACTTGGCGGACATTTTGATGGAGGTGCTGTTTTACATTGGGCAAAGTCTGGCGGCAAGGCTGTTCTGTTAACCGGTGACATTATTCAGGTCGCGGCAGATCATCAGTGGGTCAGCTTTATGTACAGCTATCCTAATATGATTCCACTGCCGGCAGAGACAGTGAGAGAGATTGCTTTAAAACTGAAGCCTTTGAAGTTCAGTGAATTGTATAATGCATTTCATAGAGAAGTAGCTGGGCAGGCAGATGAGGCTGTGCAGCGGTCGGCTGAGAGGTATGTGGCGGCTTTGGAGGGACATTTGTTCTAAAAAAATTGCTATATGAGATATTCAATTTATCTACAACGTATTCATTTTAGTGATGGTTTAATTGAAAAACGTAGCATAATTCCTGTATTCTTCGTTATTTAAGGAGGATTTTAGATATGAGCATGAACAGATCTATCAATTTAATATTACTAGGAGCGTTATTTATAACACTCTCAGCGTGTTCAGCTAGTCCTGATTTCGAATCGTATAGTGGAAGAAATTTAGACATTGCTGTAATTGGTGAACCGCCTGAAGTAAATGAAGATCAGGTTATGTTTGATGAAATATCATTTGATGTACTAAGTGAAAGTATCGACAGTGAGTATGATGCAATATTTGTCATGCCAGAAAACCTTAATACAGCTTCTGATGAGAAATACGCTGATATTTATTCAATTACTGAGACGCCAATCTTTTTTATAACAGCTAAAAGCCATATTCCATTTACAAATATCGATACAGAATACAGCGATCGCTGGCATTGGAGTCCTGGTGAGAATTATGCGATTGGTTTTGTAAATCAGGAGGATAATGTATTCAGAAGTTTTGGTTTTAGTATTTATAATGGAGAAGAAACCCCAGAGAATATCAAAGAAGTATATTCTAGAATCTTAACTACAATAGAAAGTATATAATGATAATGAAATGAAAAACTCCCTGTCCCAGATACACTTTCGAATGTTCAGAATCGTTTTCAGGACAGGGAGGAATTTTAAAATAGAAACTAAATGATATAGAGGGAAAAGTACATGCCTAAAACCGACAACATGTTAGCGATTCTCTGGATGCTTCGTTCAGGTGAAAAAATGACTGCGAAACAAATTTCAGAAAAGCTGGAGATGAATATAAGGACTGTATACCGTTATATTGATACGATTTCTACAAGTGGCGTACCGATCGTTTCAGAGCCAGGACATAACGGTGGATACTCTTTATTAGACAATTTTGTCAAGGCTCCTCTCTTTTTTGATTCCGAGGAGCAGACTTCCCTGTTTCACGCTGCTGTTTTTGCTGAAGAAGCCGGTTATTACGGTGGTGATGCTCTAAATAGAGCCATTTCGAAACTGAGTAATTATTCAAACCAAGACCAGGAAATAAAGGTAAACCAGCATTTAACCAGCCTTGAAGTAATCAGTCGATTGAGTTCTCATTCTATGGAACCTTTTTTGAAGGATTTGGAGCAGGCTGTAACTGACGGGTATTCAGTAAAAATTCTTTATAATAAAAGTGGCGTAAAGCATTCAAACGATAGATTGGTCGACCCGTACAGAATGATCTATTGGAATCATCAGTGGTATGTGATTGGTTATTGTCATCTTAGAACGGATATCCGCAGTTTTAGAGTAGATCGAATTGAAGACCTTACCTTAACCGAAAATAAGTTTGAACGGCCGGAAGATTTTTCAGCAGGTGACTATTTTACAGAAAGCCTTCTTCCAACGATAGATGATAAGGAAGAGGTTCTCTCTTTGGTTATTACCGGGGATAAAAACGTATTAGCTGACGTTTGCCAACATTGGTATTTAGGACATTATTTACAAGAACGAACTGACAATAAAGCCGTTTTTCTTCTTGAAAAAGACGTGATACATACATATGTACCTTATTTACTTTTACCATACAATCAATCTATCAAAGTGATAGAGCCAATCAGTCTTAAGGAAAGACTAGTTGAAGTTCTATCGGAATTAATAAAATTTCATCAACCATGATCACTTCCCTGACGCTAACTGTCAGGGAAGTTTTATTATACTGGCTATATTAAGTGATTGGAGTGTGATTGGATGCAAACGAAAAAAGCTTTTTTATATGTCTTTAACACAATGTCAGACTGGGAATATGGATATTTAATTGCTGAATTAAACTCAGGAAGGTATTTCAAAGAGGATTTAGCACCTTTAAAAGTAATAACAGTAGGAGCTAATAAAGAAATGGTTACCACTATGGGAGGGCTGAGCATAAAACCGGATGTTCCCCTTGATGAATGTTCTTTTGAGAGTAATGATCTTTTAATCCTGCCGGGAGGAACTACGTGGAGTGAAGACATTCATCAGCCTATCCTGGAGAGAACCGGGCAGGCGCTAAAGCACGGCACAATCGTTGCGGCAATTTGTGGTGCAATTGAGGGTCTCGCGAATATGGGATACTTAGATACCAGAAAGCATACGAGTAATAACTTAGAATATACTAAAATGGTCTGTCCTAACTATAGAGGAGAAAAGTATTATGAATTGGGACCTGCTGTATCTGACGCAAATTTAGTTACTGCATCAGGTATAGCTCCTCTGGAATTTGCGATGGAGGTACTGAAAAAGTTAGAGGTATTTACACCAGATACATTGCATTCATGGTATAACCTGAATAAAATGCATGAAGATGAACACTTCTTTCAGTTGATGAGTTCAATGAATAAATGAAAATCTCAACTTCTCTACTTAGATTTGTAGAGAAGTTGAGATTTTTAAAAATGTTCCTTGGGTCAGATACTATACCCACACAATTTTATTAAATCATTTCTAAGTAGACTTCCTCTCAACCAGCGTATAAGGAAGTTCAACCGCATGTTCTTCTAACATCTTTCCATCAATTAGTTGAAAATCTCCCTGTCCTGAACACGATTCTGACTATTCAAGTCAATTGCATAAGAGCAAGTCAAAAGTCAATGTTTAAAGTAATTTGTAGATGTAGACTCGAATAGTTATTTATGAGTATAAATATTCATAAACGTGTCGGGGACAGGGAGATGAACACTAAACACTAAAATCGTTCTAAGAGAATGTATATCTTACTTTGGTATATAGATATGTCCTTTGGGTATAGTTTATATAGGATTTGCAACTGGTCATTAGGGTATGTAATAGTATCATTGGTCTATAGCCGTGATATTGTGCCAATCATGGCTATAGAAATTTAATAAGAGGTGAATTTATGAGAAGTGTTTCAACAGTTTTTTGGTATGGATTAGGCGTGTGTCTGATTGTTGTATTATGGGGTGTACTCGCACCGGTGAATCTTCAAACAATAACAGCAGAAGTAACAGGATTTTTATCTAATTGGTTTGGATGGTATTACTTATTAATTGTTATGATCATGCTGATTTTTTGTGTGTATTTAATATTTTCACGGTTTGGAAATATTAAATTAGGGAAGTCTGATGATCAGCCTGAATTTAAGCTTTCTACATGGTTTGCGATGCTGTTTAGTGCGGGGATGGGGATGGGACTTGTGTTCTGGACTACAGCTGAACCGATCTCTCACGCTTTTACTTCAAGTCCGATTTCTGAAGAAGGCAGCAGTCAGGCAATCAAAGAAGCGCTTCAATTTTCGTTTTTCCACTGGGGTGTTCACGCATGGGCTGTCTATGCGATCGTCGCGCTTGTACTTGCTTATTTCAAGTTTCACAAAGGATATCCCGGACTGATCAGTGCTACGCTCATACCTGTCTTTGGAGAAAAAAGAATGAACGGTATGCCCGGAACGATTATTGATACGCTTGCAGTTGTAGCAACAGTTGTCGGCGTCGCTGCAACACTTGGGTTTGGATCCGCTCAAATCAATGAGGGACTGGCATTTTTATTTAATACACCAAGTAATTTTACAGTTCAATTAATCATTTTAGCGATTTCTACAGCTTTATTTATTTTCTCAGCATGGTCTGGTGTCAGTAGAGGAATCAAATATCTAAGTAACATAAACATGCTTCTTGGGTTTTTATTAATGATCATTTTATTGATTGTCGGTCCAACGTTATACATATTCAATATGTTTACAGATTCTCTTGGAGGTTATATTGCAAACTTTTTTGATATGAGCTTAAGAGTTGCACCTCTTAATGAAGAAAATCAATCCTGGATTAAAGCCTGGACGATATTCTACTGGGCCTGGTGGATTTCCTGGTCACCATTTGTTGGTATTTTCATTGCCAGAATTTCAAAAGGCCGTACTGTGAAAGAGTTCATGCTTGGTGTACTATTTGTACCTGCAATCGTTTGCTTTATCTTTTTCTCAGTGTTTGGTGTCTCAGCAATCAATCTGGAACAGCTTGGAATCGAAAAGATTTCGTCATTCCCAATTGAAACGGCTACATTTGCAACACTGCAGCATTATCCACTTGGCACACTCATGTCATTACTGACAATCGTGGTCATTGCAATCTTTTTTATTACATCAGCGGATTCTGCTACATTTGTACTCGGGATGTTATCTACATCCGGCTCCATGAATCCGGAAGGCCCTGTTAAGATTCTCTGGGGACTTTCACTTTCTTCAATGGCTGCTATTATTGTCTACTTTGGCGGCACACAAGGTCTGCAGAATGTATTGATTATTGCAGCGTTTCCATTTTCAGTTGTCATATTATTAATGGGATATTCCTTCTTCCGGTCCGCTAATCAGGAGGTCGGCAGAAGAAAGAAAAAGATAGATAAAAGTATGTAATAAAAACAGAATGCTCAGCTATCATTGAAAAACTCCCTGTCCTAGAAACACTTATGAATATTTACTACAAATCAATTAAAATTCAGGAGTCTTATAGAATCATTGGTTTTATACTTCTGAATATAAATTTGTAGTGAATGTTCAAAATCGTTTTCAGGACAGGGAGAAATTTTTAAGATAAAGTCATTTATAATCAGGACATGGCAACTGATTAAGGAAGGAATGACATAATGCTTGTTTCTCTACCCGGAAAAATATCCTTTGTTGTGTTGTTACTACTGATCGCTCAATTTATCCTGTTAACCGTTATGGTAATTGAAAATAACGGACTTGGCGCTATTGTTGTAATTGTTCAATTTACTCCTGTCACAGCTACACTCGGTCTCATATTTGGTGCCTGGAGTATAAATAAGGAAAGTGGATGGCTGAGGTTCATTCCAATTAGTGTATTGGCAATTAGTGCAGTCTATGTGCTGTTGTTTCTCTCAATTATGTTGGGATTTGCTCCTTCTTTTGGAGAGTAATGATACAGAAAAAAGCGATGAG
This sequence comes from Jeotgalibacillus malaysiensis, assembly GCA_000818095.1. Taxonomy (NCBI): domain Bacteria; kingdom Bacillati; phylum Bacillota; class Bacilli; order Caryophanales; family Caryophanaceae; genus Jeotgalibacillus; species Jeotgalibacillus malaysiensis. The sequence continues at coordinate 818,529 of CP009416.1, read as the reverse complement.
GTTCTCCCTCATCGCCTAAAGTTCTACCTTAAGTATAATATTGAAAAAAACCTGTCCTAAAAAGATTTTCGGACGTTCAGAACAGGGAGAAATTCATTATAGTTTAATTTTTGATATTCAAATTTCCTAACTATTCCAAGAAGGAGTTATTTTTAATTATTCCCATAAAAAAATCCTGGTACCACAAAGAACCTTTTTTGAGGCTTCAAACTAATGACATCTTCTGCTTCTTCACCATTCTGTTGCCATTTGATGATATAGCTGGCTTCAGTATTCTCTAGTGGTTGAGAAGATAAAGATGGCATCTCAGAAATACTTGAACTATTCCTTTGTGACTCTGTTAAAGAAAGTTCAGTTTCTGTATCGTTTAATGCGAATGAAAGTTCTTCAATTTTTGGCTGTCCTTCCCCATTCCATCTCAAGTTCCCCTGCCATATGTCTTTATTAGATTTCATTGGGACATATTCAGCTGACCAATTGCCATCGGTACTTTTACCTTTTAATATGGGTGGTTGGTTATATGAATAAATCATCCATCCTGCTATACCAATCATCAATATTAACGTAATAACTATACTTTTTTTAGTCCTCATTTTACCCTCCTTGTATAACATGATAGTTTTCCAAGAGAATGTTGATATTACATGCTAAGCGTTCAGATTTTATAGTTCACAAATTCAATTTAATTAAAGAATATTTTTATAATTTGATCACCCTAATGAAAACTCCCTGTCCCAGACACACTTTCGAATGTTCAGAATAATTTTCAGGACAGGGAGGAAACACTAAAAACCACACATTTAAAATCGCAGATAAAATTAAAATCAGCTTTAACTTTAACTCTCTTTGAGTCATTCCCACCCTCCTTCTCACTATCACTGCATCAGTTTCTTACAATTGTTTAGTCTGTGAATACATGTTCAGGCAGATCGTATATAACAACTCTTTTAACGAAATCAATTTCTTCTCCAAGCGAAATACTTTTCTGATAAACATCTGTTTTCCGGATTACAAAGTCCAATTCAAGATGCTCTGTATAGGCATATATGCCACTGGCGAACTGCTTTGTGTATTTAATGATTTCCTCATCGTTTTTCTTTTCGTCCTCTATCAGGTAAATGTAATTCAATAATTCTCTTTCCGGATCGATATAGCTTACGAGGTAGCCCAATACTTCTTTTGATCGTCCATCCCAGTATTCATCAAATTGATCACGGTTATTGATCCCCACGATGAAATAAAATTCTGTATCTGCAGACCGCATGAATCTAGTGAACTCGTACGTTTCAAAGTCATCCCTCTTAAAATCCTCAAATTCTTTATCGACCATACATAACTCCCCTTTTCGATTTAATCAGCAAGCAACTTATATTAAAAACCAGATGAATATACTTAACACGATCAGGGTTAGACCTACTCCTGTTTTATAAAACTGCAGCATATACCCTGCAACGATGCCCGCAATCGCAAGCCATTTAAAATCATAATAATCACTCATACTTTCAGCGATGTATCCAATCCAGGTGCTAAAGATCAAAAATAGGATGATGAAAGGAACAATTAAAATGGAACCGATTTTTATCGCTTTCATTGAATTACTCCTTTAAGTTAGGCCTTCATTTACCAATGTGATTGAAGCTTATTGCCACTTGGATCATAGAAAGTGAAATATTGATGGTCCTGATCTTCCTTTATGTCCCCCACCAGAACGCCATGGTCAATAAGATGCTGGTGGAATGCTTCTAATTCAGGACTGGCAAAACCGAGGCTGAAGGCAGCGTCTTCGTCAGTTGTAAAATGGATAAACGTTTCATTTTCAGTTGGTACCAGTGTAATTAAAAATGGCCCTTCGTCTATTTTAAATATCGCGAATGGATCCTCAGTAATCGTTACTAATTCAAGCCCTAATACATCTTGATACCATTGAACAGACTGATCTAAGTCTCTAACAGGAATTCTTATGTAATGAAGATGTTGGATGAATGATTTACTCAATGGTGTTCCTCCTATAAACAAATCAAATTATACGAATACCTAGAGCTTACTTTTAGTTATTTTATTGGTTTCATTAATACCAATTATTTCAAATATAGTGCTCCTGCACAATCTATTTATAGAATATTTTTACTATCTTATTTCATATAGCATTTAAATAGCCATTAAAAAAGAACCTCCCATCTCCAGGAGGTTCCTCTCAACAACTATTCTTAAAGCCCAGGCAATACACCTGAGAACAAGCTCAAAATATAAACCATCGTAAGCGCTGTCAGTCCAGCTAAGAACCCACCAACTGTCCATGCCTTCAGCGTCTGTGGAATGGTCAACTTACCAAACTTGTTCACTACCCAGAAGCCTGAGTCGTTTGGCAGTGACAGTCCGGTTGCGCCGGCACAGATCGCAAGACCAAGCAGGACTGGTGCGACACCAAGGTCTACAGCCAGCGGTCCCATAATACTTGAAGTTGTCACAAGAGCAACCGTTGCTGATCCGAGTGATGCGCGCAGGATCTGTGAGAAAATAAATGCAAGGAGTAGTACCGGAATGCTCCAGCTCTGCATTGTTGCGATCAAGTGATCACCGATTCCACTCTGGTTGATAACCGCTCCGAACGCACCACCAGCACCAGTTACAAGAATAATCAATCCGGCAGAGTTAATCGCTTCTGTATAAAGCTCCTGCTTTGGCGCGCTGATGTAAGGCTGCAGCACAACGATCGCGACGATCACACTGATAAAGAGCGCAACGTTTTTATCCCCAATAAAGCCAAGCGCTGTAGATAGTGAACCTTCTGCGATAAACAGGTTTGATACTGTATTAATTAGAATTAACACGATTGGCAGTGCAAGCATGGCAAATGAAAGACCTGTGCTGATCTGCTTGCGTGGCGCTGCTGCTTCAGCTGTTGCTGCAGCTTCTTCAGTCTCGTCAGTTGTAACGTCTGATTTCACGTGCTTACCAATAAACATCCCGTACAGGTATCCCCCAACTAATGTTGCAGGAATCGCACAGATAATACCGTATAAAATAAATAGTCCAAGATCAGACCCTGTATTTTCAGCAACCACAAGCGGCCCAGGTGTTGGTGCGATCATACTGTGTGAGACGATCAGACCTACCCCAAGTGCTGTAACGAATGACACGATTGAGATCCCTGTTTTCTTTGATAGACTCTTAATCAATCCGCTCAAAATAACAAATGCTGCGTCAAAGAATACCGGAATCGATACGGCTGTACCTGTCAGCGCAAGGCCTGCAGGTGATTTTTGTACACCGAATACGCGAAGGACTGCCTGTGCAATCCGTTCAATTGCGCCTGATGCTGCAAGAAATTGACCAAATACAACCCCAAGACCGATTAAGATCCCGACACCGGTAAGCGTTGCACCAAATCCGCCTGCGACAATGCCCGGCACTTCAGCAACCGGAATCCCGATCACTAACGCAGTCGCAAGCGCAACCCCGATCAATGCTAAAAACGGTTCAAGCTTCAATTTTAGAATCAGGAAGAATAACGCCCCTAATGAAAGTAAAAAGATCAGAATCAGCATATTGCCTGTTAACATATTGACTTCCCCCATTCTCTCAATGTTAGTTTATTTGTTTCTGCTCTAGCAGTTCAACTACTTCTTTTAATGTCTCAATCTGTCCGACGTTCCCCGGGAAGATCACGTATGGAATATGCGGGAATGTACTTCCCTCATCTGTCTCCCATACCGGAATCCCAGGTGCGACCTGCCCTTTGACAATGGCACGCTTCACCTGAAGTCCATTTGTACCAACGTCACTTGAGGTAATCCCGCCTTTAGCAATCACATAATTCGGTGTCACTGCAAGCGTGCGGACAATATTTGTGAGTGCCAGTGAAATCTCAACTGACAGCGCAAGCTCCTCTTCCTTCATGCCTTCCCCAAGGTCCAAACGCTCACGGCGCGTATAGATAACGGCTGTTACGCCTGAAGCAATCGCATCCTCCGCTTCCTTTTTCACACGTGCCACTTCTTCAGTAAATGATGACTTTTTAAGCACCAGGTGACTGTTGAACTGAATAAATACAGGTGCATCAAGTTCCATCAGTGCTTCAAGCTGTTCAGTCGTCTTCTTCACGTGAGAGCCAATCACGACTAACCCGCCATTCACTGAATCCTTCTGAATGAGTTCACCACGTGTCAACAGCTCTCTTGTAGACACATTGCCAATCACCTTTGTAAATGTAGCTGCCGTCCGGTAAAGATAAGTCTTACCTTTTTGTATCGCTTTCATTAACGCGATTGAAAAGACACGTACATCCTGTTCTTCAATCGCATTCACAACAACCTTCTGAAAATCCTTCACAGCAAGCAACTGCGCTTCAATCTCATCAATCGCAAAGCTGCGGATCGACTCAAGTGTGATGGTTGTGACATCCTCTGCTTTATAAGCACCCTCAGTCTTCTCTTCCACCCACTCAGTCAGGTCACTTGCCTGGTAGCCAAATGTCCGGTCACCTGCAAACTCAGTTTCTCCTGCTGGAATCAGTTCCTCACCCTGCTGAACGTAATGCACATTATCAATCGTCAGGCGTCCGCCCTGCTCGAAAAATGGCAGAATCACTTCCCCATCCATCTCACCAAGCTCCTGGCGCATCACATCTGTCTCAAGCGGATAATGTCCGCGAAGCGTTGAGTCACCGCGGCTGATAATGAGAAATGGCTGATTGAATGATGCTGCCGCTTCCTTCACTCTTTGCGCGATCGTGCGGTGAACCTCTTCTGTTTTCTGCGCGCTGAATGCTCTTGAATTCGTCAGGATAAAGAAAATCTGATTGTCTTCCTGAAACCCGCGTTCAATCGTTTCCTTCTCCCAGTCCGTGTAGACCGATACACTATGCACCGTCTGCACGCCTGTCGGATCATCATCGAGGACGACAATTTTATGTTTAAATGCTTCATACGTTTTTGCATACTCACTGTTAACCTGCTTTGGATCAAGCTTCGGATAATCTTTGATCTGCTTTAATGTTAACGTCATTTTGCATTCACTTCCTTCTGCACTTTGATACCTGCAAGCTTTTCATAATGCTGCACGAGACCGCCGTGGTCATCTGCTCCTTTACCTTCAGCCTTCATCTCTTCATACATTTCAAGCACCTGACCTGAAAGCGGAAGTGATACGCCTAATGCGCTACCTGTATCCAGTACATTTGTTAAGTCTTTCGCGTTAATATCAATTCGTCCGCCTGCGACAAAGTTACGCTCTAAAATAAGTGGCACCTTCGCATCCAGCACTGCACTGCCTGCCAGTCCACCGCGGATCGCCTGATACATCTTCTCCACATCAATTCCTGCTTTTGCGGCAAGCACGAGAGCTTCTGACATCGCAGCGATATTCACATTCACCATAATCTGATTCGCAAGCTTAGCTGTCGTGCCTGATCCTGTGTCACCAACCAGGATAATCTGTCCGCCCATTGCCTCAAGTGCCGGGTAAGCCTTTTCATAAATGTTCGGCTGACCTCCCGCCATAATTGCAAGCGTGCCATCAATTGCTTTTGGTTCCCCGCCGCTTACCGGTGCGTCGATAAAATGAACACCTTTTTCAGCGAGCTGCGCTGCAAACTGCTTTGAATAAACTGGTGAGATTGAACTCATATCGACGACAATTGCACCCTGCTTCACTGTTTCCGCCACACCATTTTCACCGAAAAGTACAGCTTCAACGTGCGGATGAGCCGGCAGCATGGTAAAAATCACGTCCTGCCCCTCTGCTGTTTCTGCTGGTGACGTTGCCGGGTTTGCGCCTAGCGCTGCAAGTTCCTGAATCGCTGCTGTATTTAAATCGAATACCGTCACGTCAAAATCTGCTGCAAGCAAATTCTTCGCCATCGGTTTCCCCATAATCCCAAGTCCAATAAATCCAATTCTCATTGTAAAAACTCCTTTCAAAATGTAAAGGCTTTCATGAATTAGTTAGATTGTACACGATTATTTTATTTTTGTATACAATTTATTTTAAAAAGTATACAAAAATGATTTTATCCAATATTTCCATCTGTCCATTTTCACGCTATACTTAAGGTAGGACTAATAAGGGATGTAACCGAACCTTTACAAATAGAGGAGGAGTGGCGCTGCCATGGCTGATCGATTGACACATCCAGATCCATCACCCCTGCAGCAGCCCCGAAGCGTATGTCAAAACCATCATCATCTGCCTACGTACTCGCGTATGAAACGATCCGCGACAGAATTCTAAACGGAGAATTAGAAGGCGGAACAAAATTAACAGAAGAACGCCTTGCTGAAGAACTCGGCGTCAGCCGCACCCCAATCAGAGAATCCATCAGGCGGCTCGAGCAGGAAGGCCTAATCAAAAAGAAACGCGTCGTCAAACCAACCGAAAGTGACCTGCGCCACATGTTCCAGGTACGTATGATCCTTGAAGGTCATGCCGCCAGAACCGCAGCCGCCTACATGACAGACGACGAACTCACAGCACTTGCCGAATGCATCCACATCGGCCGCACCGGCACCATCGAAGAAATCATGAAAGCCAACAAACAATTCCACGACCTGATTGTTCAAGCCAGTCGCAACCCTGTCATGATCGACATCATTGATCAAATGCAGTCGATTATTTACCTGTTCAGAAAAACAGTTGTGTATCATAAGAGAACTGGATTGATTGATGAGCATGAGGAGATTTATGAAGCGATTAAGGGTAGAGATGCCGAGAAGGCTGAGTTATTGATGAAGAAGCATTTGCAGGCGGATTTGGATTTTTCGGTGCATGTTTTGTGAGTGGGCATGGGAAAAGCGTTGATTGGGGATCAACGCTTTTCATCAAGAATGAATAGTCTGAATTAAATATTAAAAAGAAACTATTTTAGAATTTTGTATATTTGTGAGACAACTTTTCTACAAGTTAAAATATGGAATTTAATCACAAAAATAAAATCTAGTAAACACTTCATGAACTTTCTCTTCGCGATCAAATATATTTATATACCTTATATTTTTAAAACTTCATCATAAAAGAAATATCCTTGATCCCCTTGAACATTTATCTTAAGTGAGTATTGGATATATGATTAATATTTTCCGACTATATCTTTTGTCAATTTAGCTAATGGTGATTTATTTAAATCTGATTCTATAAAATAATTCCCATATATTATCCTCTCAAAGTCCTCACTTGAAATTAAGTTTTCATATTGAGTATTTGTTTTTCCAGCCCATTTGTTTAAATAACATGATAAATCTCTTTTATATAAAGTGTTGTATAGCATTATCCTCAATAAGAGATCTTCTACATAATCATTGTGTATACTATAAAGTTCTTCTAACCCCAATACTCCCCAGTTTTGTTCAAACACTTTACTCATATAACTCGGCTCAACTTTATATGAATTAATAGTGTTATTGAATGAATAATCAAAAATAAGATGATCATCTGTATTATTTATTAAATAAGGATTTATACCAATTGGGCGTTCCAATTTAATTACATTACAAGCCCCACACACTGGAATTAAGTTATAGAACGATATTGCAATGTAAGGGTACTGTGCCTCAGGATAAAAGTGGTCAAGTTGCGCAGTCCTTTTAACATAGTGATTTCTTGATGAATCTGCTATAAGCTTTGTATTATTAATAAAGTTCCTATTACAATAAGGACATACATTTATATCAAGGCTAATAACCAACTGTAAAGCATTATAATTAACGAAATGCTTATCATTCCTAGTCGAAAATTTCTTATACAGTAAAATAAAATATTGTGCTTTTTCATAGTCACTATTTTTATCTTTGCTTGTAGGTTTTGTATGAAAATTTATTCCAGTCTCATGAACTTTTTCAATAATCACATTTAATTCATTTGGCTCCGCTATTATAAGCTCTTCCAATCCACAATAGTTTCTTGTTATTCTCTTTATCCAGTCATCTAAATCACTAAAATTATATTTTAGGTTTTTTGTATTAACTAAATGATTTTTAATGGATTCAAAATGTTTATTTACGATACTTTTATCATTTATTTTAATAGCTATCATTTTAAAATTCCTCGTCTTTAATAATTAAAGAGATAAGGCTTTTCTTTAAATCATAAGGTAACTCATGCTCTTCAATTATTTCCCTTAATAAATCTTTTTTGTTAATGGGAGTGACCATTTCTTCAAATTTCTTTTTTAATATTGGTTCTCCAATTTCTCTAATAAAAAAATTAATTTCTTTATCAGAATAAGTATATTCACTTGATTTAACATGTTTAGAATTATTTTCTTTTGATTCATCCTGTTGTTTATTCATACCTTCTCTATTTAAAAAATCAATTCTTTCTGGATGAGTTGCTTTTTCTTCAACCAACTGTCTATAAATTTCTGAAAGTACTTTTTCAGCGTATGAACCAATTAACCCTTCTTTTATATAAAATGATTCCTTATATAAATTATAAATATTTTGAGCAAATGTATTAGGCTTATTACTATCGTCAAGGCTTCTAATAGAATGATTTTTTGAATCTTTTTCTAAGAATAGAACATGATTTTTTGTTAAATCACTTGTAATTATGGGGGAGTGAGATGTTAATATGATATGAAACTTTGATTGATGAAAGTTATTTAGAAAGTTATTAAGATAATTTATGAACTTCTTCTGCATTTCTGGATGAAAAGCATTGCCTGGCTCGTCAATTAAAATAATAAAAGAATTTTCTCTGTCGTTCACGTTATTTTTAGCATGTTTTACAGATAAATTTATATATGTAAATAACTTAATTAGTTGCTCCTCACCAGAGCTAAAATAAAATTGTTCATCTTTGTAAAAATAGTTAATTTCATCAGGCATACAACTAGAAATTTCATTTTGTACCTCTGTGTAGTTTCTAATTATTAAATAATTTCTAAAGAAATTTGCAGCCTCTTTTAAATTCAGTGTTAATCCTGTAGACGATCCTTCTCTCCTTTTATTATCACTAGTTGATAAAAGATTCTTATATACATTAATTAATTTAAGTACTTCTTCCGCTAAATAAATACTTTCACTATTTTCACTAGAGTAATAGTTAGTTATCATAGTTCTATCCACTAATTCCAGATATTCTCTGAAAATATCTTCAGAAGATATATTTCCTAACGAGAAACTTGTTAGTATGCTTATGACGCCTTGTCTATATTCCTGTAAGTCATTTGACCAATACTCTTCCAATTCCGATTTTTTTATTTTATTATCTAATTCTTTTAAGGCTTTTTGTTCATCATATAAAAATCTAGTGATATCTAGTAAATTAAAAAGTGCCAATATCAAATGAATTTTAAAAACGTGTTTTAAAGAATTCTCGTTAGCTTGCTCAACCATATTAATGATTAACTGATCTAATTCATTTCTCTTCTTCTTTTCCTTAGTTTTATATTTTCTTTCGATCCTTGAAATAAAGCTATTGAAGTTTAACTGAATTGAATCAGGTGCTCTAAAATTTAATTCGAATTTATTAACAGCCAGAAATTCAATTTGATGTATCTTATTTATTAATCGATAATTTGATACAGTTTTTTGAAGGTTGCTGGCTGTTTGATTACTATGATTAAAGAAGTATTCAGGTGAATTTATTAACACCAATGGAGAGTAATTAAAACCAAAATTGTTATTATAATTATGAATAGAGGAATTCATGCTACTATCTGTAAATTCAGATATATAAATTAAGTTCTTTATTTCGGGTTTTAATGCCGACTTTGAATTATAGTGTGGTTCCAGGTAAAAACCATCAGTTTTTATCTTAAATTTATATTCTCTTAAGAATTCATCTGAATCTAAAATATTGTCTTTAGTTTTTATATTGTCAAAATAAAAGTACACTGTTTTATTCTTGCGAATAGCTACAACTTTATCTTTTTGTATCGAACCGTGTAATAAGTTAAAAATCTCATTCAAAATTGTAGTCTTACCCACACCATTTTTACCAACAATAATATTCAAGTTTGTAATTGCATTATTAAACATTCCTATAGAATCTAATTTTTTTATTACTAATTTATTGTCATTAGTTACTCTAAACTCATATTCTTGGGAAAAATTTAATTCTAATCCTTCTAAGAATGGATGTTTTAAAAACTTAATATACAATAATTCTATTTGTCCCATTCTGTCCTCCTAAAACTTAATTAATAAAAATTTCTTGTTTTAATATCTATAAATTCGTATTTTTTATTATTCACACCATGTAAGAGTCTTAAATATTTAAATCATATGCTTCACCATTTTTAACCAACCGAAGCAAATCAATAGTCTGTTGAGAATACTTATGAATTTTTGAACTTCCGGTTGGGATAGCCACATGATAAATGTTATCAGACTTTTTTATATTATTACCTTTTTCATGTTGGATTTGCAGTATTAAGTTATCAGCTCCATGCCATCCATTAAAACCTAATTTTTTCCCTACATCAGTTAAAGTTAGAGGGAATTGTATATTTATTTCGCTTGGATTGTTTAAAAATGATACCCCATACAATTTTGGTAGTGACTCATCATCTTCTACAACATTTCGTATCATCTCAAAATCAACCTCTACACTCCGTCTAGGTATATCACTTCTTACTAGTTTATATGTCCTTGCTAATAAAGCTCTTAAAAGTTTTGGGTGAACATTTTCAACTGCTTTATTAGCTGAAAATGTTTCGAATACCCATGAGAAATTATCAGTTTCAATATATTTCACTCGAATTTCTTTTTTATTTATTACAAAAATCTTTTCTTTAGATGGTTGTGCTTCACTATTCAAATTTTTATTAAACGACAGGAAATAAATATTAGGTATTAATTCACCATTAGTAGAAATAATTTCATCTATATCAGATAGAATCGATTGAATATTTTTATCGTTCCCACTATAACCAATAAAAAGTAAAGGGTGTTCTGCAAAGAATGTTAATAGTTTAGCGCTTAAATACTTTTTCTTTTCTATAAAAACATCATAGTCTTCTTGATTGAAAATTAATTCTTGAGGTTTGGTAATGCACCCGTGGATTTTGAATATTTCACCTATTGACATAGTGTCGGGCCTTAAAACTTGCTGTCCGATGATAGGTTGATAATCTGGTAAAATACTCTCAATAAAGTTATCATAATTTGTAGTAATCACTGCATGAGGTTGAATGTTTTTTAATAACTCTATTTCTTTTTTATTGTTCTCATCTTTTATTTCATCGATTTCTGATGGTGTTATCTCTTGAAAGAACTTGCTAATTTCATATTTTATGTACGCATCTTTCGGCACATTAACTGCAAACAATTCTTCTGGGAAATTCTCTTTATTTTTCCATGCCCATTTTCTGTAATTTTCTGTGTAAATTGATCCGATTTCCTCCAAAGACACCTTATCTTGAATGTAATATCCTACTTCAGTCTCTATATCTTTGCACCTTTGCTTCAAAATTTCTAAGAGTTCAATCCAATTAGGACCATTAAAATATCTTTTTGATAATCCAGATCCAACAAATAAAATTGGTTGAGTTCCCATTTCATCTAAGGTGCTTTGAATATCTTCAGCAACTTCTATTTGATATTTTTTATAATTTGACAAATTTATCACCCCTGAAAAAATTATCTTATCGGTTTACTCAAAGATTAGTGTAATATATTAAGCACAAGCATCAATTACCTTTATTATACATTAAAATAAATCTAAAGTAATGATCACTTTAATAATAGACTCAAAAATTTAATTACTACTGTCTAAAATACTGTGTTTATTAAAAACTTTATTACTTCTCCAACCCCGCAACCCCAAATCCCCCAGGTCCCGAATGCGTCGAAATCATCCCTCCAGCCTGAATCCATCTCACATTTTTAAATCCATTTTCCTTCGCAACCTCATCCATCCGCTGCTTGATTCCTTCATCAAGTCCAATCGAATAGATCAGGTTAAGCTGCTCTCGATTAATATCAAACTCTTTTAAGTAATCACTAAAAAGCTTCTCAGTCGCTCCGATCATTTTTCCGCGGTATTTCTTTGTGGAGACGAGCTTTCCATCTTTTAGTTCGATGCACGGCTTTATTTTCAACAGTGCGCCGATCAGGGAAGCCATGTTGCTGACGCGGCCTCCTGCTTTTAGGAATTCCAGGCTGCCTGGGATGAAGGCGAGTTTTGATTTTGGAACGACTGCTTTTATTTTTCCGATTAAGAGTTCGGGTTCGATATCAGGTTCTTTTTCGAGTAAGTCAGCGGCATATAAGACAACTACTGCTAGTCCTCCGGTTACGTTTAGCGCGTCGATCAGGTGGAGGTTTTCGAATTCTTCTACAGCGATGACTGCGTTTTGAAAGGATGAGGATGCCTGTGATGTATAGCCGATATGTATGATGGTGCTGTCAGGGTACTGTTCTTTGATTGATGTGAAAAACTCCTGGTACTCGTGAATATTCGTGGCGGTGGTGGAAGGTATTTTCTTCGTGCGGTCATAGTAGTCATAGATGCCCTGGACTGGTAAAGTGCCGTCCAGATAATCTTTTCCGTCCATTACGATGTGCATAGGAACGACTTGCAGGTTGTACTTTTCAACTAGATCCTTCGGCAGGTCGGCGCCGCTTTCGGTTGATAGGATGATGTTACGCATGTGAACTCCCCCTTGGTTGTTTGTAGCGTTTGTTTTCCAGTTATTGCTTTAACTATACAGGAGATTGTTGGGTTAGTGATGTGACAAATATAATTTCATGATTGAAATAGTGCTTATTCCTTCGACCAAACTATAAATAAAGGAATTTTAAGAATTAATGGTAATATTTATGTTAACCTAATGTAGAGATGATAAGCAAAGTTACATTTAAAAAGCAGAGTCAGTTAAAGTCTATCTGGCGTATGAATGGGGGATCAATTTGCGAGAGAAGTTTAAGTTTTTGTTTATACCACTATCAATCATACTCTTCTTAAGTGCCTGCAATTCAAATGAAAATGACGTTGATTTATTCCAACATAAAGGTTCATATGTTGGTGACAATAGCGCAGTAGTTAATTCTATAGTTAATTTACAGGGTGCAAATCATTTTAGTGGTTTAGAGCTTCAGACAAAAGATGAACCATATGGGATCACTGTGAACTATGATTGGACCAAATCACAGTTAGATGAACAAGAAACAGTGCTCAACAATGCCTCTTACTTATTTACGTTGCTGCAAAATGTGGACTGGGTAAGCTTCCATTTTGATACTGAGGGTGAAGTGAATGAGTATAAGATCACTCGGGAGAATTTACAGGAATCGTATGGAATAGAATTGAACGACATTGAAAATGAAGAAGATCTGACAAATTTGATACAGAATTCTTTAGAAGATGAAGAGAGCTTAAATCAATTGTTGAATTAAATTTATAGACTAGGAATCACAATTTTAATTTCAAGGAAAGGAGAGGATCTAATGAGTTTTTTGACTTGGGTAGCTATTGCTGTAGCATTGATTGGTGGGATTGTCGCTGCTGGCAGTAAGAAAAAAGAAAGCTAAGAAAGCAGAAGAAAAGCGTATGATGCTTAATAAGCCTTTCTAATAACTTTAAACTTAAGTACATATGTCTCATTTAGTGAAAGCTTCCCTGTCTTAGAAACACTAATAGATGTTTAGAATTATTTTCAGGACAGGGATGAATTCAATTTACTCTTTATTCAGCAAATCAAACAAGACAGTATTTATACCATTTAAATTATCACCTATAACCTCTAAAAGAGTCATACTCTGAGTTAGCGAAAAAGCAATAAATACAGAGCTGATTGCAATTACAACCAGAGATAAAACTTTTGTTACTTCTAGAATTCTGCTATCTGCTTTCATTGACCTTTCTCTCCTTCTTATTCACATATACATTGGTTTGATTTCGTCTGAGTTATATAAAAACCCTTTATATGATACAAAATTTTAAAAATCATTCTCTAAATAATAAAAGCTCCTTCCCGTTATACGAGAAGGAGTCATGTCTGAAAACGCGATAGATATTTGTTTGTTCAAAATCACTCTTGATAAGAGGTACCTCTATAGTTCTTACGTTTTCTTGATTTAATCAAAGAATCAAAGACGCCGTCTTATCATCAATCACTAAAACATTCAGGTAACCGCCCTTTAAAGCGGCTTTGATCCCTTCTGCTTTATGTGTGCCTTCCACAATTCCAATCAGCTCAGGAATTTTTTTGTATTCTTCGATATCCAGCCCGATGACCATGTCATTCAATGGATGTTTGATTTGCTGACCATGTTGGTCGAAAAAGCGTGAGCCAATGTCACCAACGGCTCCGGCCTCTTTCAGTGCCTTTAAGTGATCCTCTTTCAGATAATCCATGGTTGTCATGGTGGACTGCTCGAAAGGAGTCCCCATTCCGACCACTGCCATATTTACATTGCGTCCTTCTTCAAGGACCATTGAAATATCCTCTGACTCAACAAGTCGTTTTTTTAGTTCTTCGTTTTCAACCATAGCGGGCGCGTATAGATAGGAGCAGGTCGTGTTCATCTTCTGCGCCAGCTGATAGGCAAGCAGGTTGGAATGCACTTCAACGAGTTTTCTACCCATGCCGCCGACTAGAGGAATAACCTTTAATTCCTGATGGGTTTCATAAGGATATTCCTCTACGAACTTTGCCAGTGTGGTGCCCCAGGATATGCCGAGTGATTTTTTGTCGCCAATATTTTTAGATACATACACTGAGGCTGCTTTTCCCAGTGAGTGCTTGACCATTTCCGGACTTCTGCCGGCTGAAGGAACCACAATCGCTTCTTTCAGGCCGTACTTTTTTTCAAGTCGATTTTCCAGTTCAACTGTATGTGCATTTTCATCTTTAATATAGATTTCAACAATCCCGTGTTCCCGGGCCTTGTTTAGTAATTTTGATATTAAAGGACGGGACACGCCGATTTTTTTTGCAATTTCTGCCTGTGTCATACCTTCAAAATAGTATAGTGTTGATACTTTTACGATTTGCCTTCGCTCATCCCAATTCATGATCGCTGCACCTTCTCATTTGATTTAGATTAGTAAAACAAATGTAAGCGGTTTCTAATTGTACTTCGATTACATCCTGTTTTTACATTAATTGAATCATCCTGTTAAGATTATAACATGTGCCGGCTGGATTTGAGATGAACCATTTGTCAGTGGTGAACGCCCTGTCCAGTCCATGAAGCAGCTGCTTCGTAAAGACTTTCTGTGATGGTAGGATGAGCATGAATCATTGAAGCCAGTTCATCCACAGTACCTTCCAGATGAATGAAAGCTGAAGGTTCGGCAATCATTTCAGTTACGTGCGGTCCAACCATCAGAACGCCCAGTATTTCTCCATATTTGGTGCCTGCAATCAGCTTCGTGAAGCCTTCCGCTTCTCCGTGAGCCAAAGCTCTGCCATTACCTGAGTGCGGAACAGTCACTACTTTATAGTCGATTCCCTTTTGCTTTGCTTCTGCTTCTGTCATGCCGACACTGGCAACTTCAGGGCTTGTGTAGACACATCTTGGAACGAGTTGATAGTTAATGGTCTGTTTTTCACCGGCTGCATTTGCAGCAGCAATCATTCCTTCTGCGCTGGCTGAATGGGCAAGTAGCCATCCACCAATGACATCCCCGACTGCATAGACTGCGGGGTTACTTGTGATCATTTCTTCATTCACTTTAACGAAAGGACCATCCATCTCCAGATTCAATTCGGAAAAAGCGGATGTATTCGGCGCCCGGCCTACAGCCATCAGGATGGCTTCGGTTTCAAATATTTCTTTCTTCCCCTGATCCGTTTCGATATGGATCTGTTGCTGATCAATTTTCATCACTTTCGTTTTAGTCAGAATGGAGATCCCTTTCTTCTTCAACGACTTAGCAAGTGCTTTTGATGCTTCCGGTTCCTCACCGGGTATGATTCTGTCACCCATTTCGATGATTGTGACGGGTACCTTCAGACTCGCAAAAATACACGCAAGCTCAACGCCAATGATGCCTCCTCCTACGATGACCATTGATTCAGGAATCTTTTCGATATTGAAAATCGTATCACTCGTGTAGTATTTGGCTGTTTCAATTCCGTCAATTGGCGGTACGATCGGCTTTGAGCCGGTTGCGAGAATTGTTTTTTCAGCATGGATGACCTCTTCCTTGTCAGCAAGCTGAATCGTGATGTCACCGCCGCTTTTGACCTGAGCAAATCCGTTATATACATCAATCTTTCCCTGCTTCAATAAGTATGAAATACCGTTTCTTAATTGCTGTATAACAGCGTCTTTGCGCGCCAGCATTTTGGATAATGAAAATGTCAGCTCGCCTGTTTCAATTCCCCAGCTTTTGGCTTTTTCAATACTTTCGATTACTTCTGCATGCCGCAGCAGTGTTTTAGATGGAATACACCCGCGGTTCAGACAGGTACCCCCAAGGTCACGTGCCTCTACCAGTGCTACCTTTTTCCCAAGCTTCGCTGCACGGATCGCAGCGACATAACCACCGGGACCTCCACCGATCACAACCACTTCATAAATATTCAATAGAATCTACTCCTTAGACCAGTAATTTAAAAGGCTGTTCAAGTGTCTCTTTCAGTTCCGTTAAGAATGCAGCAGCCGGAGCACCGTCAATGACCCGGTGATCAAATGACAGGCTCAGCACCATCATTGGGCGGAGCACGATATCACCATTTACACCGACAGGCTTTTCGTTGATACGTCCGACGCCCAGAATGGATGATTCAGGCTGGTTGATGACCGGTGTGAAAGCATCAATCGCATACATGCCAAGGTTGCTGACTGTGAAGGTACCTCCTGCCATTTCTTCAGGCTTCACCTTGCTGTCACGCGCTGCCTTTCCAAGACGTTTGCATTCTGCTGTCAGTGCTGAAAGGCCTTTTTGATCTGCATGTCTGACCACCGGCACGATTAATCCGTTATCAACAGCGACTGCAAGTCCGAGGTTGATCTCATCCTTATAGACAATCTCATTTCCTTCTAAAGAAACATTGATATTCGGATGACGGGTTAATGAATAAGCAACGGCTTTTAGAATGATCTCTGTATAGGAAACCCTGAAGCCGGTCTGTTGTTCAATCGGTCCGAGCAGCTGCTTACGCATACTGATTGCTTCAGTCATATCGACTTCTGTCGTCAGGGTTACGTGTGGCGCTGTCGTTTTACTTTGGAGCATGCGCTGCGCTACGACTTTGCGGATACCATCCATCTTCACACGTTTGCCGCCAGTTGCAGCAGATGTCTGAGTGGACTCACCGGCAGCTTCAACGTCTGCACGATAGATTTTTCCGTGTGATCCTGTTCCTTTGACCTCCTGCAAGTTCACACCTTCTCCTTCCGCGACTTTTTTCGCAAGCGGTGTTGCTTTTGTTGAAGAACGCGAGGATACAAAAGCCATGACATCACCCTGATGAATTCTCCCGTTTGGTCCGGATCCGGAGACATCAGTAAGGGAGACGCTCTCTTCTCTTGAGACTCTTCTCGCAGCAGGTGTGGCTCTGATTTTCTCATCAGATAAATGATGGTCCTGTGAGGCAGGTGCTGCTTCAGACTGCGCTTCAGCTCGCTGCTGCGGTTCGGCTTCAGCTGCTGTATCTTCGGCATCCTCCTGCGGCGCTGCACCTGATTCGCCCGGTGGTGTGTCAGGTACTTTTTCCCCTGCCTCTCCGATATAGCCGACCACATGATTAATCGGCACTTCATCGTCCTCTTCGAAATACTTCTTCAGCAGAATCCCCTCTTCATACGACTCTACTTCGATATTGATCTTATCTGTCATAATTTCAAATAAAGGCTCTCCAATATCAACGGAATCACCTTCTTCTTTAAACCACTGCAGCAGCGTTCCAACTTCCATGGTGCTGCTGAGCTTTGGCATGAATATTT
Source organism: Jeotgalibacillus malaysiensis (assembly GCA_000818095.1). Lineage (NCBI taxonomy): Bacteria > Bacillati > Bacillota > Bacilli > Caryophanales > Caryophanaceae > Jeotgalibacillus > Jeotgalibacillus malaysiensis. The sequence continues at coordinate 800,689 of CP009416.1, read as the reverse complement.
CTTTCGCCATAACCCCGTTCCTCCCTTTTATTAGCGGTTTAATGTTTCCTTTACAGCTGCAACGATCTCATTCACACTCGGGATCGCAGATTTTTCAAGTTCAGGATTATAAGGGATCGGCACTGCCTTTCCACCGAGACGCTTGATCGGTGCATCCAGATAATCGAATGCTTCACTTTCAGCGATTGTACTGGCAATCTCCCCGCCGAATCCGCCGCGTTTGACGGCTTCGTGTACAACCACAAGACGGCTTGTTTTCTTAACAGATTGAATAATGGTATCTGTATCTAATGGCACAAGCGTACGCGGATCAATGACCTCTGCGCTGATCCCTTCTTTTTCAAGCGCTTCAGCTGCTTCAAGCGATTTATGAACCATGATCGCAGTGGCAACAATCGTGACATCTTTACCCTCACGCTTAATATCTGCTTTTCCAAGAGGAATCGAATATAATTCCTCAGGTACCTCTGATGATGTTTTGTAGCATAATTTATGTTCATAAAAGATCACCGGGTTATCGTCATCCATCGCTGCTTTTAAAAGACCTTTTGCATCGTAAGCAGTAGACGGCTGAACGACTTTTAATCCGGGTACGTGGGTCATCCACGCTTCAAGACTTTGAGAATGCTGGGCAGCTGCTCCGGTTCCTGACCCGGCCGGCGTACGAAGAACCATCGGCACTTTCCCTTTACCGCCGTACATATAGCGGATCTTTGCCGCCTGATTCACCATGTTATCCATTGCAATCGTAATGAAATCTGAAAACTGAAGCTCCAGGATCGGGCGCATTCCCGTCAATGCTGCACCTACTGCTGTTCCAGAGATCGCAGCTTCTGAAATAGGGGTATTACGTATACGTTCCGGACCAAATTCTTCAATCATATTCCGCGTTACACCGAAAGCACCGCCATAGACACCGATATCTTCTCCCAGAATAAAAACGTCTTCATTCTGGCGCATCTCCTGACTCATAGCTTCCCTGACCGCTTCTAAATACGTTAGCTCTCTCATACCCTTCCGCTCCTTTGTTCTGCTTTACGCATAGATATCTTCCATTAAGTCATCAATTGTTGGCATTGGACTCGCTTTTGAAAATTCAACAGAATCCTCAATTTCTTTTTTAGCTGCTGCTTTGATCTCATCGGCTGCTTCCTCTGTCAGTAAGCCTTCTGCAATCATGACGTCACGCAGGTGCCTGATCGGATCTTTCGCGCGCCATTCCTGCTCTTCTTCACGCGTACGGTATTTTTTCGCATCACTCTTTGAATGACCCTTCCAGCGGTACGTCTTCGCTTCAACAATCGAAGGTCCTTCACCATTTCTCGCACGATCCACAGCCTGTCCAACTCCATTCATGACATCAAAAATATTGTTGCCATCAACGACCGCTCCCGGAATGCCATAGGCTTCCGCGCGCTTGGCCACGTCTTCAACATTCATCATTTCTTTTACCGGACCTGACATACCATATTGATTGTTTTCACAAATGAATACGACCGGCAGTTTCCAAATAGATGCGAGGTTAATCGCTTCATGAAAGCTTCCTTCATTTGATGCACCATCTCCAAAGAAGCACAGCACAACGAATCCTTCATTTTTCATTTTGGAAGTCAGTGCCGCTCCAGTTGCAATGGCGAATCCTCCACCGACAATTCCGTTTGCCCCAAGGTTGCCTTTATCAACATCTGCAATATGCATTGATCCTCCTTTACCTTTACAGTAGCCGGTTGTGCGTCCGAATAATTCAGCCATCATCCGGTTCACTTCCGCTCCTTTAGCGATACAGTGTCCGTGTCCTCTATGCGTACTCGTAATCTTATCGCGATCCTCCAGTACAGCAATTGCACCGACAGCTGATGCTTCCTGTCCTACTGCTAAGTGCGTCGTGCCGTGAATCATCCCTTTAGCAAAAAACTCATCAACTTTTTCTTCAAAAAACCGGATCTGCCACATCTGCTTTAATAAATTTGTTAAATCAGTTTCTTTTACATTTGGCGGTAAATTTTTCACCTGCGTCATGTGTATTCCTCCTTGTGATTTTACATTTGTTCAATACCGTAACATATGTAAAAATTATAAGTCTTTTCAGTTTATTCGTCAAGAACAAAAGGGCCAAACTTCTTGTAAAATCAGAAGTTTGGCCCTTTAAATAGGCAGTTTATTTTTTCTTTGGATTATAAGTTTTGATAACTCTGCGTGAAGAATGAACTTCCTTCAAAATCCGGTAAGGCTTCTTAATTGCACGGTAAGGAAGTGACAATAAAAGCTTACGGAGATTTTCATGGTATTCTTCCGTAATGCGTGTCGGCTTCGAGGAAACACGCTCATAGATTTCCTTATAAAAATCTTTTTTAAGATCCATATTCATTTCCATTGTTTCATTGCATTCCTGACAGCGGATCCGTTTAATATGATTATTAATGTAGGTAATTTCATGGTTCGTCTCGTCCTTACACTTTGTACAGTATAAGCCGGCTTCCATTTTATTCACTTTCATATTAGTGCACCTTCTCGTTGAAATATTTAACATGCCCTTACGAATATTATAATCGATTTTTACCCATACCGATACCTTCGTGGAATGTTAAACGTTATTCAGGACTGCCTTTATGACTGTGAAGAAAGCATATCATCCTGCATACGGCGCAGGCGCCAGATCGTTGATTCCTTCGTCTGTACGACGTCCTGATAAGTAATGAGTTCACCTTTTTTAACAGAACGCTTCAACTGAACATTGCGATCAACCAGCCCCAGTGGCAGAGCATTTTTTTCTTTAGCATCTGCAGCTGAAAGTATGCTTCCATAAACCGTGAAACCACCAATGCTATCAAGGAATTGACCTTCTTCAAGATCGGTTTTTGCGACGGTTACTGTTTCTGCCTGAAGACCTTCCCACGGTGCAATTGTTGCCTCATTATAAATATATGCACGGGCAATCGAAATCGGCGTCTCAAGACTCGTCAGATGATATGGACGATAAAGCACGTAGTTCGGCCCTTCTCCCATGCTTAAGTACTGCATTTCATGATTAACTTCAGCTTTTTCTGAAGCAATGATGGCAAATACACCTGGTGCGACACCGTTGATGTATTCCACAATCTTTTTATTGCTGACCTGACCGCCGTCTTCTTTCAGCTGAAAGATCTCCGGTAATCCTTTTACATCACTAACAAAACCATGCATGCCAGGCTTGTCAGGAAGAAAGCCGGTTGCATTCGCTACAGCAGTCATTTCCACCATTGTCTTAGTACCATCCTGGAATGATGCGAGCATTTTTGGACTGGCACCTTTTCTCTCCGCTTCTTCTGCTGCTGAGTCAGGATTCGCTGAGAGGTTGAGGGGGTTATTCTTACCCTTTCCAAGTGCAACCACCTCAAATCCGAGTGCATCTGCAAAATCATATAATTCCATTACAGCACCCGGCTCATCACCTGCTGTTCCTGTGTAGACAACACCACTTGCATCAGCCATTTTCAAAAGAAGCGGGCCGATTGTTACGTCTGCCTCTACATTCAACATGACAATATGTTTTTTGTTTAAAATGGCATCCCATGCTATTTTCGCACCAATATCAGGCACACCGGTAGCATCAACAATCACATCTACCTCTTTTGAAGAAGTGACCAGATGTGCATCAGTAGTAGCTGCTACTTTACCTGACCGTATCGCTTCATCCGCCTCTTCTAACACGTTTGTTTTTACAATATCAGCATCCTGTACACCAGATTTCATATAGGCATTTACTACATTATCGATCTGAATATCTGCAGTCATCACAACGCGCATGCCTGACATATTTTCAATCTGGGAGACCATTCCTCTTCCCATCTGTCCTGCGCCAACAAGCCCAACCTTGATCTGACCTCCTGCTTTCTCCAACTCTTCAAGCTTCCTGTTTATCCCTAGCATAGTATAATCTCCTCTTTATCAGACTTTTAGAATACGAATGTCCGCTCCCAGCGCCAATTCTGGCATCTCTTTTTTCTCTACACACATCGTTCCCGGCAGGTCAGCTGTCACTTCTCCTGAAAAAGAGATTGTACAGTGGCCGAGCTCCTGAAGCGTTTCATTCACTTTGCTTCCGACAAAAAGAATTTCATACCGCTCATCATTGATTTCCAAAAAGTCTCCAGCTTCCACTTTTTCAGCGAGGTCAGCTGTTTCATGTATCACAGCAAATGACCGGAGTTCTTCTGGTACTGTGTCATTAAAAATCACCATCATATTTTCCTCAGAAAACAACTCGACATCTTCACCGATTCCTGTAATTTTCGCTTTATATTTATTAATCATAAGATTTTTCACCTGACTTCCTCTCCCTTCTATTAATACAATCCGAAGCTGAATAAATACGCAATGACAACTGCGAGTGGTCCGGTAATTAATCGTGAGATCAGTACTGCCGGAACACCGACTTCAATTGTTTCAGGCTCAGCTTCTCCAAGTGTCAGACCAACCGGTACAAAGTCGGCTCCAACCTGAGGGTTAATGGCAAACAATGCAGGCAGTGCAAGCTCCGGCGGAATATTGCCACGGCCAATTTCCACCCCAACTAATACACCGACAACCTGTGCAATAACTGCACCCGGCCCAAGCAACGGCGAAAGTATTGGTAGTGAACAGATCACTGAAAGAATGAGTAATCCGATAAAGTTTCCGGCAAGCGGTGTAACAAAATTCGCAATAATATCGCCGATTCCTGTAAAGGTGATAATTCCAATTAACATACTGACAAATGCCATGAATGGCAGGATATTTTTCAGCACCTGATCAATTGTTTCACGTCCAGCCTGATAAAGAACCCCTACAACCTTACCTGCTCCACGGCCGACACGTTCAACGATGTTCATTTTTTTCGGTTCGCCGGTGCTGTTTGCCGCTACCTTTCTTCTTGCCTCTTCCTTTAATTGCTGCGGTGTTTTTCTTACCGCCGGCGCTTCTGTCTCATCGACTGCCTTTTTTACTTCGTTCTGATCTTCATAAGGTGCCGCTTCAGGACTGATATCTGACGTTCTTACACCTGACACAAAGTTTTCTTCATTGATGTACTTCATTAACGGGCCCGACGGTGAAGTCGCATTCACGTTGATCGTTAAAATATTCATCTTCGGGTATACACCGCAGCGTGCTGTGCCGCCGCAGTCGATAATGACACAAGCCATTGTTTCTTTTGCGTAAGTGCTTTTAAATCCATCAACTGCTTCAGCACCTGTTAATCGTGCAATTTCAGCTGCTACCGGATGAATGCCGCCGCCTGTAACAGATACGATATATCTTTGTGTTTCATTTGGTCGTATTGTAAGTGGTCCGCCCCAGCCTCCCTGGCCTTTTGTTACGGAAACCGCTTTAAAGTTTTCTGGTGTTTGATTCTCTGCCATTTTGCCTGCCTCCTTTTCAATTGAACATGCTATTTATGATCAGACTTCCATCCCTTTTGCTTTCATCATGCGGACCGTAATGATCTCAGTTACGATTCCACGGATCAAAATGACGACAATCCCTACTAACAGGAAGCGGATCGCGAGTGGTCCAAGTGATAGCCCAAGTTCAGTAATTCCAGCTGCAATTCCTAAGTAAACGAAAAGTTCCGCCGGGTTCGCATGCGGGAATAATCCAGTAATCGGATGAACAAATGATACAGCTGAATCATAAAAAGCCGGCTTTTGTTTTTCAGGCAGGAATTTCCCGAATGTGTAAGCCATTGGATTTGTTAAGAAGAAAACGGCTAGTACCGGAAATAATGTATAACGCAAAATAATGTTTTTCGTACTCTTTCTAGCCAGTCTATTGATTCGTTCTTCACCTATTAATCTAATGAGTGCATTAATTGCCGTGATTAAGACAACCAATAGTGGAATAATTCCAGTCACAAGCCCTGTAAATGTGTCTGCACCTGCCTGAAACATTCCAATAAAACCTTCAGCGAGTGATACTAAGAAATCCATCTCTCTTCCTCCTTATACTGCAAGATTTGTGTTTTTACTCATTTGCGCTTCGATTTTGTTAATTGCCATGATAAAAGCCTGACTCTCAATATCCTGTTTAAGCTTTTCCTTCAGCTCTTTTATATTCAGTCCATCGTATTTTGTATATGCTTCAAATCGACTGAATACAGTCACGCCTTTCATGAGCTGACTCTCAACCAATACGCCATTCTCATCCGTTACTAAAATGGCAATCATTCCTATTCCTAATCTCTGTTTTTGTATCCCGACCCCCAGGTATCCGGACGATCTGCTGCTCATCTTTTTAAGCGTTGCCTGATAATTCTTCAGCTGGACTTTTGTCATCAGAATCTGAAGAATCCATATCCCGGCAAAAACAACAATAAACCATCCCCACACAACAAATCCCCTCCATTGTTTTTACATTTGTTATGACTTGTAACAAATGTTATTAGGATTATTATAAAAGCGCTTTCATAATAAATCAATAGAAATTTAAAGAATATTTCAATTATTACAACAAGAATTCTTGTAAAAAGCAATACTTTTTAACTATATTCGTCTGACTCTATTATTTTTAAATAGGAACGAACGTTAAAAAACCTGCAAATGATCGGACAATTTGCAGGTTTTTTACGTTTTTAAGTATCAATATTTTTTATATGGTGATCATTCTCAACAAACAAACTCACCCTTCTGAACCAATCTCTCAGCAATCCCCCGGTTCTTCTCAACCAATCCGCCAAGAGAACTAAAACGACTACATGCCCGGACAGTTAAAGCGATCATCTCTTCCCGCTTCTCACCGCTGCACACATTCCCCGCCAGCACCCGTGAAATCCGCTCCGCATCCCACATTGCGCTGCCAAGATACGTTCTCGTCAGATCAACTTTCAGCGATTCCTTCTCTTCTCCATTTTTCATGACAGCCTTTTGCGTTCTCGCTACTGCTGACTCTGCTGCGAACAGTAAAATCGCCAGGTCTGCAAGATTCATCAGTGCTTCCTGCTCCTCCACTAATGACTCGCCGTACGCTTCATAGACAAGTCCTGCGTTAACTAAGAACAGATTCCGGATCGTCTCAACTGCTGCCCGCTCCTGTGCCAGCACACCGTCTTTCCCTGGCGCAATGTGTCCAAGTCCTTTAAATGCCTCCTGCACACGAGCTGCCAGATCCACTTCGCCCTTCATCACTTTTCTAAATAAATGAGTCGGGATCAGCAGGCGGTTGATTTCGTTTGTGCCTTCAAAGATCCGGTTGATTCTTGAATCGCGGTACATCTGCTCAATACCGTACTCCTGAATGAATCCGGCGCCGCCGTGCAGCTGCAGTGCTTCATCCACGACATAATCAAGCGTTTCTGAGCCAAACACCTTACACACCGCACACTCCACTGCGTATTCACCCATCTGTTTGCCGATCAGCTTATAGTCAAACGTCTCAGCTAAGTCACCAAGCGCGTCTTCAATGAGGCTCGCCGTCCGGTATTGCAGGGAATCTGCTGCGTAAATGCGTGCAGCCATCCAGGCGATCTTTTGCTTTGTAGCAGGGAATTCAGCAATCGTCCGTTTGAACTGCTTACGCTCTTTTACAAAACCGATCGTTTTCTTTAAAGCAGTCTTTGATACCCCTGCACCTGCAGAGCCGAGGTTGAAGCGCCCGAGATTCAGGACGTTCAGCGCAATCACATGCCCTCTGCCGACTTCGCCTAACAGGTTTTCAACCGGCACCAGACAGTCTTCAAAAATGACTGATCTCGTAGACGACCCTTTAATCCCCATCTTCTTTTCCTCAGGTCCAAGCGATAATCCCGGGAAATCCTTTTCCACGATAAACGCTGTGAAATGCTGGCCATCCACTTTTGCATAAACGATAAAGGTGTCTGAGAAGACTGCATTGGTAATGTAGAGTTTCGTTCCATTTAATACGAAATTCGTTTCTTCTTCATTCAATACGGCTGTCGTCTGAGCGGCAAGTGCGTCTGAGCCAGCATTTGGTTCTGTTAAGCAGTACGCCCCGATATATTCACCTGAGGCAAGCTTCGGCAGATACTTCTGCTTCTGTTCTTCAGTGCCGAAGTATGTAATCGGCAGCGTCGCAATACATGTATGGTTGGAATGCGCGACTCCGTAGCCACCGCCTGATCCGATCATTTCACCGACAATGCCTTTACTGATTTTATCGAGTCCAAGTCCGCCGTACTTTTCAGGAATGCTGTGAGCGAGCAGACCAAGCTCTCCTGCTCTTCGCATGAGCTCAGGCACGACTTCAAATTCCTGACGTTCAATCCGCTCAGCATAAGGCGCGACTTCCTTCTCTAAAAACTGCCTGGCTGTTGCGCCGATCATTTTGTGCTCCTCTGTGAGGTCCTCCGGTGTGAAAATCTCCTCAGGATCAGATGAGGTATATAAATAGCTGGCCCCTTTATGTAATACAGTCCGTTTTTCCATTCCAAAAACCTCCTGAAGTTTATTCTTCGATCACACTTGCGCCGTGCACGAGTAACGTTTTAACAAACTGATCAAAATGGGCAAACCGCTTATCGTTTGTCTGTCCTTTTTGATAACGGAAATAGATCTGCTGGCAGATGACGGCAAGCTTGAAATAGGCAAATGTTAAATAGAAATCCATATTACTTACGTCGCGCCCACTCTTTTCCGCATAAGCTTCAATGAACTCGTTTCGCGTCATAAAGCCTTCATTTACTGTGACTGATGGCTTACCTAATCCATGCTTTAACAGGTGCGGATCATCATGCTGAATCCAGTAGCTCATCGCAGCTCCGAGGTCCGCAAGCGGATCACCGACCGTTGACATCTCCCAGTCAAACAGTCCAACCATTTCAGTTAAGTCGTAAGTGAACATTGCGTTATTTAATTTATAATCATAATGAATGACTGTCGGCGCCTGACTCTCAGGGATATGTTCCGTCATCCACTTCTTCAGCCGCTCAGCCTCAGGAATGTCATCTGTCTTCGCACGCTCATACCGCCCGATCCAGCCGTGAACCTGCCTTTCCATAAAGCCGTCCGGGTTACTGATCTCAACCAGTCCCGTTTTCGTATAGTCAATCGCATGCAGCTCCACCAGCCTATCGACCATTGTCTGTGAAAGGCTACGGCATACTTCAGGCGTGACTTCCACGCCTTCCGGGAACGATGTATCCAGCACAATCCCGCGCTTTCTTTCCATAATGAAAAACGGACTGCCGACAATGGATTCATCATCTGAAAAGAGAATCGGCTTTGGTGCAGGTGAGAACAATGGCTGAAGCTCTGATAAAATCTTAAATTCACGGTTCATATCATGTGCTTTCGGTGCAACAGGTCCGAGCGGCGGTCGTCTGAGTACCGCTTCCCAGTCGCCAATCGACAGCTGATACGTCAGATTTGAATGGCCTGCCCAGAACTGTTTCAATTCAAGGGTTCCATCCGGCAGATCCAGCTTGCTCCGGAGAAAGCTTTCAAGTACGGCAAGCTCCAGTCCTTCGCCTTCTTTTACCGCAGTAATATCCGTCTGCCTCATACGCGTCCCTCCTCAGTGACGAGATGCTGTTCAAGCTCCGTTCTCATATCATCCGGTATCGCCGCACTAACCTGATTGTCAAAGTCAAAATACACGACAACTGCATTCCCGACTGCAATCAGGATCCCGGTCTGCTCACAGGACACCCGGTGCTCAAGCTCAAAGCTTTTCGTACCAATACGGGTCACATAGCTCTCCACTTTTAACTTCTGATCAAAATAGCCCTGACTTTTAAATTCACATTTCGTTGAAGCAAGGATAAATCGCCAGTCTTTGACGTCCATGCCGTAGCCGAGTGAGGCGATAAACTGAACGCGAGCTTCTTCGAAATAGATAAAATAACTCGTATTATTCACATGTCCTAACGCATCTGTCTCACAAAATCTGACCGTTACTTCATTTGTATACATGCACCTGCACCCCTTTTATTTAGTCACTGCTTTTTTTGAATAATCATAGAAGCCCTTACCTGACTTCCGGCCGAGCTCACCTTTTTCCACTTTTTCAAGAATGCACGTAAACGGCTTATCTGCCGGATCACCCGTCTCCTGATAGCGCTGCTCCATCACAAACTGCGCGACATCAAGTCCTGAGAGATCCATCAGTTCAAACGGACCGATCGGGTGGTTCAAAGCTTTTTTACAGATCAGATCAATGTCCTTGAAATCTGCGATGCCTTGTTCATACAGTGAGACCGCTTCTTTTTGCAGCGCTCCTAAAATGCGGTTTGCGACAAAGCCTGAAATCTCTTTTTCTAACAGCACACCAGTCCGGTTGATCTCACGGCATACTTCCATCGCAAGCTGGGCCGTTTCATCACTTGTCTTATCGCTTTTCACGACTTCGACCAGGTCCATGACTAGCGGCGGGAAGAAGAAGTGCATGTTGACGACTTTATCCGGACGCTCGGTTACGTCAGCAATCAGGCTGTTGACGATCGTTGAGCTGTTTGTCGCAAATACTGTGTGAGGAGGCGCGTAAGCTTCAAGCTTTTTAAACACTTCTCTTTTCACATCCAGCTTCTCTGTTACTGCTTCAATGACGAGGTCTGCGTTCTGCACGGCTACTTCAATATCTTGAGAAAAACCGAGGCGTTGAAACGCTTTCATTTTATCGTCCTCAGAAATTTTCTCTTTTGATACCCAGCGGTCCATGATGGCATGAAGCTTTGATTCTGCGTCCTGCAGTGCTTTTTCGTTGATGTCCTGGATGACTGTTTCGTACCCGCCAAGCGCACACAGCATGCCAATCTGATGTCCCATGCTTCCTGATCCGATTATTGTTACGTTTTTCACTTCATTCATGTTGTTTCCTCCTTCGTACTGACTGGTTGGTATGTTTGGTGTAAAAAAATGTGTTGTTTTATGATAATCGTTTCGCTTCGCTTCAGGCGGACGCTTTCCGGACGGTTGTTGCTGAGCCTCCTCGCGCTTCGCACTGCGGGGTCTCAGCTTCCAACTAATCGTCCCGGAGTCGCCTCCTTACGCTCCGCTGCACTAAGATAACTTTATGAAATTTGAAACTGCTTAATTTTTATTCAATCTCACAGCTCGATTCCTTTTAAAATCATGTCTGTAAACATGCGCGCAACTTCTTCTTCAGATTGATCGCCTTCAGGGTTGTACCACTGGTAGCTCCAGTTCGCCATGCCAAGTATGCCGAATGTTGCGATTGACGCATTCAGGTCTGAACGGAACTCACCTTTTTCAATGCCTTCTTTGATCAGCTCTTCAATCGTTAGTCTGAACTGGTCGCGCTTTGGAATAATTTCAGCAAGCCTTTCCTCATTCAGGTTTCGCATCTCCCTGAAAAACACTTTTGCGCTGGCTCCCTGTGTTTTGATGTTGCTGATCAGCATATGCACCATGTCATAGAGTTTTGTTTTGCAGTTTTTCGCATCATCACGCATGATCTTCTCCTGCTGCTCAAGCAGATCATTAATATAACGCAGCTGAATATCCATCAACAATTGTTCTTTACTGGAGAAGTAGTAATAAAACGTTCCTTTGGTTACGCCATTTGCATCCACAATATCCTGAATCGACGTTTCACTGAAACCCTTTTTCTCAAATAATCGTATGCTTTGTTCCGTAATTTTTTCCTTCACTGTCTTCACGCCTCTGTTTTTAAAAGTATGGCTAAAATTATATCACATGCCCTTACATCGCATGCGTGCCGCCATCGACAATGAGCACATCTCCCGTCACATAAGCAGATGCTTTTGATGCAAGGAATAACGCAGCACCTTTCAGATCATCATCAGATCCGAATCGCTTCATCGGCGTCACTTCCATGATCGGGTCCTTCCCCTGATCAATGATCGCTTTTGACATCTTCGTCGGGAAAAAGCCCGGTGCAATCGCATTGACGTTTATATTATGCCTGCCCCATTTTACAGCAAGGTCCTTCGTCATCGTAATGACCGCACCCTTACTCGTGTTGTAGCCGATCGTATCCATCACTCTCGGATCCGTCCCGCCGAGGCCTGCAACAGAGGCAATATTAATGATCTTACCTGACTGTTGCTCAATCATTTTCCTTCCTGCAGCCTGGCTCATTAAAAATGTGCCTGTCACATTGACGTCCATCACCTTTTTCCAAGCTTCAAGCGGCATCTCTTCAGCACGTGCGCCCCATGTTGCTCCGCTGTTATTGACTAAAATATCAATTGAACCAAATTGTTCTACCGTCTCATTCACTACCCGCTCCGCATCAGCCGGGTTCGAAATATCACACTGCAGCGCAAGCGTTTTGACCCCAAGCTCTGCTAAACGATCAGCCACTTCCTGACACGCTTCAAGCTTTCTTGAACAAATGACCACGTTCGCTCCAGCCTCAGCAAACCCTTCAGCGATCTGCTCTCCAAGTCCGCGGCCGCCACCAGTCACTAGCGCTGTCTTTCCTGTCAGATCAAACAATTCCATTACCTTCATCTTTCATTCCTCCCGTTCCCCTGATATTTTTTCAACTCAAGTCTGCCAATCTGTGCGCGGTGCACCTCATCCGGTCCATCCGCAAGCCGGAGCGTTCTTGCACTCGCCCAATGCGCTGCCAGTGGAAAATCCTCTGATACACCTGCTGCACCAAGTGCCTGAATCGCCCGGTCAATAACCTTCAGTGCCATTGATGGCGCCACAACTTTAATCATCGCAATCTCTGCTTTTGCTACTTTGTTGCCAACTGTATCCATCATATAAGCAGCCTTTAATGTCAGCAGTCTCGCCTGCTCAATCTCGATCCGCGAATCCGCAATCCATTCACGGATCACGCCCTGGCTTGCAAGCGGCTTGCCAAATGCATGCCGGTCAACAACACGCTTACACAACTCCTCAAGCGCACGTTCTGCCGCCCCGATCAGCCTCATGCAATGATGAATCCTGCCAGGACCAAGCCTTCCCTGCGCAATCGCAAATCCTTTTCCTTCACCTAAAATCATATTCTTAGCCGGTACCCTGACATTTTCAAACGTAATTTCCCCGTGACCATGTGGCGCATGATCGTAGCCAAACACCGGCAGCATCCGCTCAATGGTCACACCCGGCGTATCAAGCGGCACGAGAATCATCGACTGCTGCTCATACTTATCAGCACCTGGGTCCGTTTTACCCATTACAATTCCAATCTGACAACGCGGATCCCCGGCTCCTGAAGACCACCACTTTCGGCCGTTAATCACATACCCATCCCCGTCCCGCTCAATCCGCGCTTCAATATTTGTCGCGTCAGAAGAAGCCACATCAGGCTCCGTCATAGAAAAGCACGAGCGGATCTCACCGGCAAGCAGCGGCTTCAGCCATTTTTCCTTCTGCTCCTCTGTACCGTATCGCACTAAGACTTCCATATTTCCGGTATCAGGCGCATTACAATTGAACACCTCAGGCCCAATCATCGAACGCCCCATAATCTCACAAAGCGGCGCGTATTCTACATTACTGAGCCCAGCCCCGTACTCACTCTCAGGCAAAAAAAGATTCCACAGTCCTTCAGCTTTTGCTTTTTCCTTTAGCTCTTCCATAACTGGCGGCACTTTACTCCAGCGCCTCTCCCCTTCATTTACCTGCTGCTCATACACCGCTTCATTCGGATACACGTGCTCTTCCATAAATCTGTTGAGCTTTTTCTCAAGATCTTTTACCTTGGCAGAATACGAAAAATTCATCTTTCCATCCCCTTTTGACCTTACTAACTAACCGGTCGGTATGTATGGTTTTTAGTATAACGGATTTGAGCGAATTATCAAATAAATTATTTTTAAGTTGGAATTGTATGATAGACTATCATTGACTATTTTTTCTAAATTAAGGTTATTAAAGAAATCGGGGGGATCGTAATGTGGATCATACTAGGACTTATTGCAATCGTAGCAACACTGCTAAACATTTACCTATTCTCAAAAGGAAAAGATTATAAACTCGCAATGGCTGCAGCAATATCACTTACAGCACTTACACTCTGTGCAGAAATCAGCTTTATCGCCGGACAGGCAGCAAGGGAAGACTGGTCAGCTGTCGGAGAAGTTGTTAATTATCAATGGGCATTGTGGGTCTTGACAGGGGCTTCTATCTTTATCAATGTATTGCCTGTGTTTTTAGAGAAAAAAGATCATAAAAAGAGACTTAATGCCGCTTCATAAAATTACGCTTTTACAGGATAAGCAAAGGAGTGATACTTTTGAAAAAAATAAAGGTCACATATGTCCTTAACACAATTTTCAGTGGTTTAATTGCTGTCTTTATTTCTACCTTCTTTGCCGGAGGTACAGTCGCAGAAAACTACACTGATGAGACTTGGGTGGCCCCGGAGTTTTTTGTAATCTTACCTATTTGGTTTTTAGGATTTCTATTGGGGTTATTTATTTTTAAAAGTAAAAACCCGGGGATGATTTTATTTATCTCTATTCTGATCACCTGGGCTTCAATTCCGCTTGGCGTAAAACTGGGGTTTTCTCTCACTACATAATAATATTTTTTAATACATTCAAATTCAGATCAAGGCAGGTTTTATATGCAGTCAAAATACATATTAATTCTCTCTATCATTAGTAGCGTTATTGTGATTTTGCATCAGCTTTTCAGGTGGTCCATCGTGGACTCAATCACCGTTTTTCTTGCACCTGTTTTATGGCTTCTGGTATTCGGTTTCTTTTTCTTAGCAACGATCATTTCAATCATTGCGTTCATTAGAAAGAAGATCTGGAAGCCCATCATCATTCAGGTGATCACCATACTCATTTTATTTATTTTTCCTTTTAACCAGGTCATCATAGAAATGGACTTTATGATCAATAAACAGGAGAGAGAAAAAGTAGCGTTGATGGTTCAAAGCAATGCAATTGGAGAAGAAGTTTCTTCTAATTCACATCTCATTCAGCTCCCCGAAGAATTCAGGCATTTATCCAAGGGCGGAGGAGAAATTGTTGTAGAAAATGCTGGTGATGGAACCTCAATTCTTTTCTTTTCGTTCAGAGGTGTCATGGATAACTTCTTCGGGATTGTGTACGCTCTGAACGGTAGGACGCCTGATAAAAGTGGGTTTTTCGGTGAATATAAAGAAGTTGAGAAGTTAGATGACAGTTGGTTTTTCGTATCATCGTATTAAGATATAATATTCGTAATCAAGTTAAATGAGAAAGCACTCCTTCCCTATTTATGAGATGGAGTGCCGCTTTTTTAATGTTATAAAAGTGAAGACAGATTCTTTTTTATTCCTGATTAAAACGAGGCTTGCTAAAATAAGCACCTGCGAACAAAAATGTCATTGCGCTAATCAAACCCCAAAAAGGTTGACCTATCAGCATTAAAATCCCTAAGCTGACCGGACCTGACAAGAACATGGCTTTCATCATCTGAATCATCATCCCTTACAAATACATTGATTGTCATAGATATAAGTTGAAATAGAACACATTCTTATGCAGCTTTCGAATGCCGCCCCCCACCTGAATACGTCCACTTTCTCCATACATGCTCCATCGGCCCCTGCTTATATCGCTTCAGCAGCATATGACTCAGTACAACCTGTACGCTGTAAATAGCAATCGCAATCAGCACACCCTGAGATTTTGATACCTGACCGAATAATCCAAAGCCATAGCCGTTGAAAATGATGACCGCAATGACTGACTGCATCAGATAATTCGTCAGCGCCATCCGGCCAACTGACGCAAATGGCATCAGCATTTTTTCAATGGCTGGTTTTCTTGTCATTAAAACGACTACTGCTACATAAAACAGCATCATGAACGGTCCACCAATAGCATTTAACCCTTCAGCAAGTGATATCGTTAAGAAAGGTTCCCAGCCAAACGCATTGTATCCAATCGCTACTGACAGTCCGACTACTGGTACACCAACTGCAAGTCCGATCCACATGACCTTTTTCCAGCGCTTCAGATTGTTCTCAATATCAGTGAACATACCTGTCTTTCCTAAGTAAAGTCCGATCAAAAATAACGGTAGGATCGTTGGTACGGTTAACAGGACCTGAAACAAGATCAATATCACTTCATTTGTAAATCTGAAAGCCAGAATTTCTCCGAAGCTACCCTCTGCCATCACCGATGAGGCAAGTACAGCTGTCGCATTCAGATTATCCAGCGTATCGATCTCCTGACTGACCATGAATTGAATACTCGCACTGCTTAAAAACAACAGTCCCATCATCAAAAGAGGACCAATCACAAGTAATAAAACCACCCATACTTTAATCACTTCAGTCGAACGTTCAATAAATAAGGGAAGTAAAAAGCCAGTAATCGCATATGTATGTAAAATATCCCCCGACCAGATAAAAATCAGATGAACTAGACCAATCATCCATAAAAATACAAGACGGCGTCTAAATAACTTCTTTGCGGGTAATTCACGCTTCATCATCCGGCTGTAAAAAATATAAAACCCCAAGCCAAACAGCATCGAAAACATCGGATAAAACTTCCCGTCCACAAAAAACGCAGTTAATAACGTCAAAGCGGCATTCATTCCGCCATCAGGCAAGCTGTTCCCTTCTATCATGCTACTGACCTCTGTAAACACAGGTGTCTTAAATGTAATCATATTCGCAATCAAAATCCCAAACAGCGCAAATCCGCGGATAATATCCAGCGTATGGATCCGTTCTTTTAATGAAATTGACCTCATCATGCCATCCTCCTGACTCATTATTCTCACTTCATCTTAATTCAAGGTGAGTGAATAGACAATCAGAATTTGGAAATTACGATCGAATCTCTTGTTGCCGAACTGACAGGTATAAGGAATTTATTTCTAATTATGAGACCCTATGATACCCTTAAATTATCTTCTTTAACAATAAAACTGACCGTTTCAAAAAACGATTATCAATACAGGGGAATTTCTTATGAGAATAGTTAAGATCCTATTTGTCCTGAACAGCATTTTCAGCGTATTGTTCGCAACTTTTATTGCTACTTTTGCAGCTGGAGGCGGTATAGGAGATAACTACACTGATGAAAAATGGGTGTCTCCGGAGTTTTTTGCAATTTTACCTATTTGGTTTCTTGGATATCTTATTGGATTGTTTGTGTTTAATAGTAAAAAAGCAGTGATCTTTTTGGTTCTCTCAATTCTGATCACATGGGCTTCAATTCCGCTTGGGATTGTGCTGGGGAAATAATTAGGGGCGTATTATTTCTAAGTGCAAAAATCGAAGTGTTCCTTGTTTCAGATACAACTCCCACACAGTTTTTTAACACAAAGATACAGTTTTTTATGGAGGTTGATTTTTTGAGCTCTAATTATAAATGTTTTATTAGTATTGATTTTCTTGGTGGAGACATTCGATTTGATGTTTCAAATAACACACAGCTATTCAGTTTTAAATCAGGACTAGGTTTTATCGCAATTCCACATTTTTTATCAACACTCTCTTCTTTATACCAGGGAGAATTTAATAAAGCAGAATTGGATTGCCATGGAAATTCTGATTACTATATATTTTCGAGTGATGGTATAGACCTTTTTGTTAAACACATAAGCTTTTATCCAGATGATGTATTTAAATACCAATTTAATTTAAAACATTATATTGAAGCTATTATTACAGGATTCCAGAGATATCTGCAACAACTTGAAAAGGATGGGGTATTACCTTTGAAGAATCAAAAGTATGCCCATCCACTGGGTGATGACGTGCTAAGCGCATTTCATGAGTTTTCATCGGTTTTAGAGAATTAATTTAACATCTCCTTATTATAAAAAAAGCTCTCTATGTACAATATGATCAAATCAATCCAATTGATAGGAGTGTTTGCGATGAACCCTAATATGCTAGAGACGAGACACGAACTGATTGCTCTGGTTCAAAGTTTAAATGAAGAGGAATTAAATACTCCTGCACCTTCAGGAGGCTGGACTGTGGCACAGGTGGTCGAGCACCTCGCTGTAGCAGAGGTGAATTTTCTCAAATTAGTGGACCATGCTATTCGTCAACGAAAAATCGGACGAGCTGACACAAAAGATTTTTCAATCGTGAGAGACAGATCCGTAAAAATGAAAGCGCAGCATGAACCATCCGCTATTCGAAGGGATCATGAAGAATGTCTGACAATGCTTCAGCAATCCAGAAAGAAAACAGAACTATTTATAACAGAACATAAAGATATAGAACAATATATCGTTTCTCATCCAAGGTTCGGTGACATTCCTGCAACCAGCGTATTCACACTTATAGCTGAACATGAAAATCGTCACATTGACCAAATTAAGGAGATTTTGGAATCAATTAAATAACCAATCTGCAAATGTCTTCTAAAGGAGTTTCACAATGGAAAAGTGGGATCTATATAACCAGCACCGTACTAAAATAGAAAAACAAATCACGCGCGGGGATGACATGGAACCGGATGAATTCCATGTAGTCGTGCACGTATGTATCTTTAATTCAAAAGGTGAGATGCTCATTCAGCAGCGTCAGCCATTTAAAAAGGGCTGGTCAAACCTGTGGGATATCACTTGCGGTGGGAGCGCAGTTGCAGGCGATACAAGTCAGCAGGCTGCTTCGAGAGAATTGTTCGAGGAACTGGGGATTACTTATCACTTTGATCATATTCGTCCCCAATTCACGATTAACTTTGAACGTGGATTTGATGATTATTATTTGATTGAGCATGACGTTGATCTGAACGAATTGAAGTTACAAACTGAAGAAGTCCAGGCCGCTAAATGGGCATCTAAAGAGGAAATCTTAACGTTGATCGAACAGAAGGCATTTATTCCTTATTATGAGAGTATGATTGCCTTTCTTTTTGACGGGCGGCATCAGTATGGGTCTATTAAGACTTGAGTGATACTGATATCAATTATTTCTGTGTCTGAACATACTTGCAAGTGTTAAATACAGCCCATTTTATCACATGAATATCCCCACTGTGCATTCATCAATAGATCTACATCACTACTCATCATTTGCTTTCTGGTTAAAGTTAACAGTACGATAAGAGAAGCATCATAATACATTTCAATGGAGGAATTCAGATGAAGTATACAGTGATCACAGGCGCAAGCTCAGGAATCGGCTACGAAGCTGCACTCGCTTTCGCATCTCGCGACAAAAACCTGATTCTTGTGGCAAGACGGGAAACCGAACTCAACAACCTGAAAGAGAAAATCCAAAGCATGAACGCTGATCTCGACGTCATCATTAGACCAACAGACCTTTCTGAAAGTGAACAGGTTCATGCGTTATACGAGAGTCTTAGAGAATACGACATTGAAACCTTCGTGAACAACGCCGGCTTCGGAAACAGCTCGGCAGTTGCTGAACAGGACGTAACGAAAACTGAAAAGATGCTCCGTGTAAACGTTGAAGCACTCACCACCCTTTCCACACTATACGCACATGATTATGCTGATCGTGATGGCGCGCAGCTCATCAACGTTTCATCTGACTTAGGCTACAGAATCGTACCAAACGCAGTTACATACGCTGCAACCAAATTTTACGTGAGCGCATTTACAGAAGGACTTGCCCAGGAGCTGCAGGATAACGGAGCTGCCCTGAAAGTGAAAATCCTGGCGCCTTCTATGACAGAAACAGAATTCGTGAAAACTGCACGGGAGATTGATGAGTTCAGTTACAGTGAGAACGTGCAGAAATTCCATACTGCGAAAGAGATGGCTGGGTTTATTCTGAAGCTTTATGATAGTGAGAAGGTTCTTGGGAAGGTGAATAGTGAGAGCTATGAGTTTGAGTTGATGGATCCGGTTTTTCAGTATACTTCGCGGAAGCAGGATGATTGATAAAGTTCCAGAAAACGAGAAAAACACACTCAGGTTAGCGATTGCTGATTTGAGTGTGTTTTTCGCTTTATCTTTTTGCTGTATCCACCTGCTTTTCTCATTTTCCAGATGCCTGAATATAGCACATGCTTTTGGTACAGTTACGAAATCAGAGCATGCTCCGATTCGTTCCACTGCCGGGGCTTCAAAAGACCAGTCTCTCCATCTCTCTGGATAAGAAATATGTATACCTGATATTTAATACAATTACTAAAATATCAGGCAGTACTTTTCATTACAATATATTTTCATCCTGTCAATCCTGCCCCATCTTTTAATTCCTAGTTGACAGATATGAATTAATATTGTTAAATACCACTAATCGTTAAATACCATTAATAAATACTAACTTTTACGGATTAAAGGTCGTTGAAGTTATTGAGAAAGTTGGAGAATCTCATGAAAGAAGCGTATCCAGTCATTACTGGCGCAGATGCATTTCTGTATGAAGGCAGCAAGGTCGGCATCCTGCTTTGTCATGGCTTTTTAGGAACACCCCAAAGCGTAGAATATATTGGCAAAGTATTTGCCAAGCAGGGATACACGGTTTCAGCACCAAGACTCGCAGGACATGGCACTCACTATAAAGATCTTGCACACTGCTCATTTTCCGATTGGTATCTCAGTCTTGAAAAAGCTTATTTAGATCTAAAAGAACGCTGCGAGAGAATTTACGTGATCGGCCAATCTATGGGTGGAACATTGACCTTAGACCTTGCAAGTCATTATAAAGACATTGATGGAATTTTATTAATCAACCCAGCCATCCATGTTCCGGCGATGTCTCCTTATCAGAACATCCCATCCACCAAATATATAAATGAAAGCAAACCGGATATTAAAAATCCCGATGTAAAAGAAATCACTTATCCAAAAGTCCCTGCATTCGCCTATCAGCAACTGTTAGCATACATGGATGTTGTTAAAAAAAATCTGTCATTAGTTAAAAATCCAATCTTATGCTTTCAGTCCACAATCGATCATGTCGTACCGCCTGAAAACACAGATTTCATTCTTCAGCGTGTTCAGTCAGACATTAAATTAAAGCATGTATTAGACAACTCCTACCACGTTGCATCCATGGATTATGATAACGAAAAAATAATCAGGAAATCTCTGCAATTTATCCAATCTCTATCTACCTCGAATCGCTTAAATAAGGTCAACCAGTAATTTGGCTGACCTTGCATTCACGCTATTTCTTTTCGAACCATTCGAAAGTGACTTCCACCTGAAAAAACGTTCCCTTTCTCAGAGGAAATTTCTACACAGGGTTGCGGCCACGGTAGCCCCAAATAAAAAAACCGCCCCATCCGCCAGTCCAAAATGGATGACGTACGGGACAGTGCTATTCATGTTCAATTAGAAATCAACTTTATCACCGTTAAAGGCAGCAACATAAATCTTTTTCAGATCTTCTGCTGTTACTTCACGTGGATTAGCTGGTGTACAAGGGTCTTCAACGGCCCCTGCTGCCATTTTATCCAGATTTTTTTCGAATTCTTTTTGATCAATGCCGAATTCTTCAAGCGTTAATGGAATATCCATTGAACGGTTCAAGCGGCGAATTTCTTTAGTTAGGGCAGTGGTTAGCTCATCATCTGTATTTCCTTTAAGTCCAAGCATTCTTGCGATTTCTGCAAAACGGGAGCTGTCTGCCTTTTTATTAAAGTCAATCACATATGGCAGGTAAAGTGCATTCGCTAAACCGTGGGGAATACCGAAGATCGCACCGCTCTTATGTGCCAGGCTGTGAACTATTCCTAAGAAGCCATTTGAGAAGGCCATGCCAGCGATTGCCTGGGCATAATGCATTTCGCCTCTTGCTTTCTTGTCACCTGCGTATGATTTTTCTACGTTGTCCACGACCATTTTGACAGACTGCAGAGCCAATGGATCTGTAAACGGATTATGCGCAAGGGATACGTAAGCTTCAATACCATGCGTGATTGTATCCATTCCAGTGTACGCTACAATGTTTGGCGGCATTGAATAGGTTAACTCTGGATCGACAATCGCGATGTCCGGTGTGATTTCATAGCCGAAAACTGGATATTTCACATCTTTGTCACGGTCTGTGATAACCGAGAACGGCGACACATCCGTACCCGTTCCGCTCGTTGTTGAAAGCGCGGCGAAGCGTGCTTTCTTGCGTAATACAGGAAGGGGGTTCGGTGCTTTAATTTGTTCAAATGTCAGCGCCGGGTTTTCATACAGCACCCACATCGCTTTTGCTGCGTCAATAGGAGAACCTCCGCCTACCCCGACAATCCAGTCCGGCTGAAATTCTTCCATTTTTTTCGCTCCGTTTACAACGGTCGTAACAGAAGGATCGTTTTCTACTCCTTCAATCAGCTGAATTTCAAAGCCGGCTTCTTTTAGATTCGATTCAATTTTATTAAGATAACCCGATTTTTTAATCGATTCTCCACCGATCACGATCGTAGCTTTCTGACCTTCAAGATCTTTTAGTGCTTCAATTGATCCTTCTCCATAAAATACATCTCTAGGTATTGTAAAACGATTCATAAGTTTTATTCTCCTCTTCAAAAAAATGAGCGCTGATCCTTCTTATTAACAGTTGCAGCGCGCTTTCTTATAACGTGGGTACAAATATAACATCCAGGACGTTATATACACAATATTATTGCTTATACCATACAAAATTATAGTAAGTATACAAAGTATACCTTCTGTATTCACAATGTTTTAACGCATTATGATTTAGACAGCCGCTCCGTTAATACTGCTTTTTCAGCTTCAAATCCAGGTTTCCCAAACAGTGCAAACATATTTTTCTTGTATGCCTCTACTCCAGGCTGATCAAATGGATTTACACCGAGCAAATGTCCGCTTATGGCACAAGCCTTTTCGAAAAAGTAGACCATTTCTCCGTATGTGAATTCATTCATTTCATCAAATTCAATGACAAGGTTTGGCACTTCGCCATCAATATGGGCCAGTAATGTTCCCTGAAATGCTTTGTTATTCACTTCATTCATTGTTTTACCAGCTAAAAAGTTTAATCCGTCAATGTTTTCCGGATCCTCTTGTATCGTTACTTCAATGCGGGGCTTCTTCACCTGCAGATTGGAGGCATCACCATGCGATTTTTCAAGTGAAGTCCTTTAATTTGAAACGAATCTAATAATGCAGGCATAAAAAACTTCCTTTCCCTTCAGAATACTGTTTGTAAGATCTTAAACAAGAAATACTTTAAGGAACATAAATATTATTACGATCTACACAGCACGTTAGTCAAACAACTCGGCTCATAAATTAACATTTTCCCTTTCAAAGAAGATATTGTTTCGCCTCCAGCCTTATTACATCCAATAGTATACTTTTATACACTATGTAAATATAAAGTGCGTACTTACAAAATGATATTATAGGGCTTATGATTATGATTGTGCAGGGATAGGAAACAATTGGCGTTCTTATTTTGAAGGTAATATCAGCCCTCTGGGTATATTACTACTTGCAACAAAAAAATTTTAGGAGTGTTGTACAGATGAAATTACAACTGGCATTAGACCTTGTAAATATTCCACAGGCAATTGAATTGGTTAAAGAAGTAGAAGAGCATGTTGATGTAGTAGAAATTGGTACTCCTGTTGTGATCAATGAAGGACTGAAAGCAGTTAAAGAAATGAAAGCTGCATTCCCTAACCTGACAGTATTAGCTGACCTTAAAATTATGGATGCTGCTGGATACGAAGTAAGCCAGGCATCTGCTGCCGGAGCTGACATCATCACAATTCTTGGTGCTGCTGAAGATGCATCTATCAAAGGTGCTGTTGAAGAAGCGAAAAAACAAGGCAAACAAATCCTTGTTGACATGATCGCTGTAAAAGACATTGCAACTCGCGCTAAAGAACTTGATGAGCTTGGCGCAGACTACATCTGCGTTCACACTGGTTACGACCTTCAAGCCCAGGGCCAAAACTCTTTCAAAGACCTTGAAACGATTAAGAGCGTTGTTAAAAATGCAAAAACTGCGATTGCAGGCGGAATTAAATTAGAAACTCTCCCGGAAGTAATCAAAGCCCAACCAGATCTTGTCATTGTTGGTGGCGGTATTACTGGACAGGAAGATAAAAATGCTGCAGCTGCAAAAATGCAAGAACTAATCAAACAGGGTTAATCAACCATTATGCAGACAACTCGATATTTTAACGAAATCCTTGATGAGTTAAGTCGAGCAGCAGACTTACTATCTGATGAACAAGCTGAACAACTGGTCAATCAAATCCTTGAAGCAAAGAAAATCTTTGTAGCAGGAGCTGGAAGATCAGGTTTCATGGGCAAATCCTTTGTGATGCGCATGATGCATATGGGATTAGATTCCTATGTTGTCGGAGAAACGGTTACAGCGAATATGGAAAAAGATGATATTCTTATCATTGCATCCGGATCAGGAGAAACAAAAAGCTTAGTCTCAATGGCTGAAAAAGCGAAAAACACAGGTGGAACAGTTGTTGCTGTCACCATCTCTCCTGAATCCACTATTGGAAAGTTAGCTGACCTTGTCATTAAAATGCCTGGTTCTCCTAAAGATAAATCGACGAGTGATTATACGACCATTCAGCCAATGGGATCACTTTTCGAACAAACCCTTTTACTATTTTTCGATGCGGTTATTTTACGCTTCATGGAGAAAAAAGGACTCGATTCCAATACGATGTACGGAAAGCACGCTAACCTTGAATGATTAAATATTTGTACTGAACAGAAAGATCGAAAGCTCTCTTAAACTTTCCGGCCTTTCTGTTCAGCTTTTTTATCTGAAATTGACTATAATAGTCTGGTGTTGAAATTAGTTGGATAAGGGGCGATAAAATGAGTTCTTTAAATGGAAAAAATGCATTAATTACCGGAGCAGGAAGAGGCATCGGCCGGGCAACTGCCATCGCTTTTGCAAAAGAAGGAATTAATGTTGGATTAGTGGGAACAACTCTCTCAAATCTTGAAAAAGTAGCGGAAGAAGTGAAAGAACTCGGTGTTAATGCTTCTGTAGCTGTTGCAGATGTTACTGATCTTGAAGCTGTTCAGCAGGCAGCCGATCAAATCAAATCTGAATTAGGTCAAATTGACATTCTCATCAACAACGCTGGAATAGCTAAGTTTGGAGGATTCCTTGAGCTGTCAGCAAGTGAATGGGAAAATATTATTAATGTTAATCTAATGGGTGTTTACAATACTACCAGAGCCGTACTTCCAGATATGATTGAAAGAAAAGCAGGAGATATCATCAACGTTTCTTCTTCTGCCGGTCAAAAGGGAGCGCCAGTAACGAGCGCGTACAGTGCTTCAAAATTTGCCGTGCTTGGATTAACGGAATCACTTATGCTTGAAGTAAGAAAGCATAACATCCGCGTTACTGCACTAACGCCAAGTACAGTTGCTACTGATCTGGCAATCGAAACAAATCTTATCTGCGGCAACCCTGAAAATGTAATGCAGCCGGAAGATCTTGCTGAATTGATGGTCTCACAGCTTAAATTAAACCCGCGTGTTTTCATTAAAACAGCTGGCATGTGGTCAACAAATCCTTAAACATAATAAAATACGTGCCTGCCCATTCCGCGGAATGGGCAGGCACTTTATTTTCCTTTTTCTTTCACACTATACCCCGGAACAAATCAGCGCTCCATTAGAATGGAAGCATCCACCATCAGGGCATATTGTACAAACGTTATACCAAAACTGCTATCCAGAACAAAAATCTATTTCCATATGAACTCATCTCAGATTCACTAAATTTAAGGTTTTAGAATAACTTTTATACAATGATCGGTTCTGGTATCAAACACTTCATATCCATGCTCCGCCTGGTCTAATGGAAGAGCATGTGTAATGACATCACCCATATCAACTTTTCCTTCAGAGATCAGATTATAAAGAAAAGGCATATATGGAATAACCGGAGCCTGGCCCGTTTTAATGTCAACATTCCTCTGGAAAATATCCCCCAGAGGAAAACCATTATAACGTCCCCCGTAAACACCGGTAATCTGGATGGTCCTGGCTTTACGTACAGCCTGGGATGCAATGACAAGCCCGCCCATCGCACCACCGTGAAGTTTCATTCCGGCTGCAAGATATTCAAGAGGCGTCATCTTATCGCTCATACCTGAACAATCAATAACGGCATCTGCTCCACCTTTTGTTATCTCTTTTAAATATTCGCCTACGTTTTCATGGTCTTCGAAATTTACAATCTCCACTTTATTGGTTTTTTTCGCATGCTTGAGCCGGTAATTAAGATAATCGACCGCAATAACCCGCTTAGCACTGAACTGCACCCCAACTATTAGACACAATCTAATAATTGGAGGTGCAGTTCATATCCCTGATGGTTTTTCGAACTTATTTTTTTAACCTAACCCTTTATCTTCAGACAGCACTTAGATATATTCTTATGCTGATGTGAGTCAGTCCTGCAGCAGCCTATTTTTCATTGCGTTCTATTGTACGTTCGTCAATAAGATGTTTTAAGAATGATTGAAAAACACTCCCTTAGCTTTTGCAATCAGCTGGTCTTTCTCATCATAAATTAAACAATCTGCATGTGTAAGGTTTCTCCCTTCCTTTACTGCATGTGCATGCGCGAATAAAAAATCCCCTTTTGCCCCTTTTAAAAAGGTTACATTAAGGTCAACTGTCACTACTTTTTGTATATTATTTTCATCAGCCCCAATTGTATTACACATCGCTACATCAGCTAGTGATGATATGATCCCTCCATGTACCACCCCTGAACTGTTTATGTACAGCTGTTTTATAGGTAAAGCCACTTTAACGCTTTTTTCATCAGTTCTTTCATATTGAAGACCTAAGAATTCATCAAATGGTTGTTGTATAAACACTGGCTTCACTCCAATTAGTTAGGCTATTATTTTTTGGATATCCTTATTAAAATGGCTGTATTAAAGCTTGGCTGTTGATTTCCGCTTCAGGGGGATGCTTTCCGCGGCCGGACGCAGGGGTCGCCCCCTTACGCTCCAATCACCAGCTGTGCAGAAACAACAATGATCTCTAACA
Organism: Jeotgalibacillus malaysiensis; assembly: GCA_000818095.1. Classification (NCBI taxonomy): domain Bacteria; kingdom Bacillati; phylum Bacillota; class Bacilli; order Caryophanales; family Caryophanaceae; genus Jeotgalibacillus; species Jeotgalibacillus malaysiensis. Next base: position 773,873 of record CP009416.1, on the reverse strand, counting down.
TAGCTTTTTAAATAAATTAATATTCGTATGAAGTTCAAGTAATAAAAGTCTTATGATAAAGTAGCTGTTCGTGAAGCTGAACATCGTGAACAAACAACACTTTTATAAGCATTTCAAGAACTAGCAAGACAAAAAAGATATAATTGCTCGATTGGCAAGGAAAATTGTAAAGCAGGTAATTAAAAATCTAAGCCCATCAAATTTTCTCTGAAGGGCTTAGGTTCTAATGTATTTAATTCTATCCTAAAAAACACTATCAAAGATAACGGTTATTTTTAATCAAATCGACCATTTCTTCAGGCGCATTTTCCTTAAAGATTGTTTTCCAGTTTTTAATCAGGTTTTCATTTGATACTGCCAATGGCTCAACCCCGATGAATTTAGGTACTGTTTTGTTCAAAAGAGCATTTGCTGCAACCAGAGCTATTGCCTGCCCCTGTTCATACGGCCGCTGGGAGCTTACAGATTTAATATATTCTCCCCTGGCCATTTTCAGCGCAAGAGGATAATCTAAATCTGCTGTTCCGATAATCATGTCGCTTCTTCCTATGCTCATAAGTGCCTCAGTAGCCTTCATTGCAGGACCGTCCCACGAGATATAAAGCCCTTCAATATCAGTATGCTTTTCTAATAGTTCAATTGTTTTTTGATATATATCATTTTCATCTTTGAAGCCAATCTCAGCCTTAATTGTTAAATCAGGAAACTCTTCAAGCAGAAGTTGCTTCACAGCAGAATCCCGCTGGTTCGTTGCATAAAAGTCAGCATCAAAAACAAGCATACCAATATTTTTCTTATTATATTTTCTCATATTATTGCCTAAGCCACTTCCAGCAACTCTTCCATGGGACCATTCATTTACAGAGACACAGCTTACATAATCCTCAGGAGTGAGACCATCAGGAACGTTTGTAATTAAGACAAGTTTTGAATTACTTTTAGCGATTTTCTTGAAGGCCGCAGACGTCTTTTTATTTTCTACTGGCATTGCAATGATAATATCCGGTTCCAGTGCCAGTAACCCCAGCAATTGCTTGCTTTGCATGTCGGCATCAAAATGGGCATTAGTGATAGCTAATAACGAAATTCCGAGTTCCAGAAACACATTCTTTATACCCTGTTCATGGAGTTCCATCCAGGCGGCACCCATATAGTGAAAGGAAATGACTGCTGTTAAATTACGCTCTTTGATTTCATTTTTTTCTTTTACAGATAGTTCCAGCACATCAACACCCGATGCTTTTTCTCCAAATGGTCCTCTGGCAATTCCAGCAGTAGAGGAGCGAATAGAAAGGTTGGTAGGAATCACTGCCATTAAATTCTCTTTTAAAGGAGGTGATGAACCTTTGTCTTCCTCCATGCAGATTACTTCAAGCACTTTTTTGGCGATCACTTCAACGTTTTGCTTCACAGAGGTTATAGGTGGAGAAAATAATTCAAACCAGCTGGCTTCATTGAGACATACAATAGAAAGATCATCAGGACAGTTTAAGTTATTGCTGCTCATGAATTTAAGTGTACTGATCAATGCACTTTCACTTGTAATAAACATAGCAGATGGAGGATCAAATCCGAAAAATAACGCATGGAGATATTCTCTTATAGAGTCCTCATTCATTAAACCACGAGAAATATAGGATTCGTTCATTTCAATACCTTTTGTTTCCAATGCCTCTTTATAGGCACGTAAGATTGAATTATTTTTCGCAAGCGTTTGATCACCGTTATTTAGCAAGGCTATTTTCTCGTGACCATTATTCACAAAATGGTTTACAGCATGATAGCAGCCGTTGTATGTGTCTGACACAATTTGACTGATGCTATTTGTGTCAGAGCCTGTAATATTCAAGTGATTCTCACTAACCAGGATAATAGGGATTCCGTTCATTGAAGGGTGTGGTTTAAGCGATTTCTTTATGTCGTCATTAACTAAAAGAATTTGACCTATGCAATGATCGGTGTTTACCATTTGATTATTTTTCAGTGCTTCATGAACATCATCGGTATAGATTGTAACAACCTTTGCACCTTCTATTTTAGATACTTCGGAAGCTAATATTTTTACGAGCTGTGACTGAAAAAAGTTAGATGCATTTGTGACATATATAAACACATTTTTAGATCCATTTGAACGCGCTGCCTTTTGTTTTTTTACGATAAATTTAGGCAGTTCATCCATTGAGTTGATGACATCCTCAACTTTTTTTACAGTGCGCGGGCTAACGTATCTTGTTTGATTCACAACATGCGAGACCGTTGCAACTGATACTCCAGCCATTTTTGCTATATCTTGAATGGTAGCCATTCTTCTGACCTCCAATTTACAAAACTCACGTATAATCACATTAAGTCTTTTCCTAAAGTAATAATGGACCCTCATCCATCATTATTTTAGGAAAAGACTCCGTTTCCAATTATACGATATAATTACTTATAAATACAGGATTCACATCATAGTTGTACTTTCAATTAACTTTCTATAGGGTTATAAAACGAAGCAAGCCCATCAGTTCATTCTCTGATGGACGTTGCGAAAACTCTATAAGATCTTGCGTTATACGCCAGCCTTATTTCAAATACTTTCGTCATCGAAGACTAAACTTTCTTTGTTTTACGACCAAACGCAACAGCTAAAATGATTATAGCTCCCTGAACCATCATTTGCTGACTGACGTCTAGTCCCTGTAAAATAAGTGCATTGTTTATTGTACCAATCATGATGGAGCCGATGACAGTACCAACAACGGTTCCTACACCACCAAACAGGCTTGTTCCACCTAAGATGACAGCAGCTATGACAGATAGCTCATCTCCTTCACCAAATGTGAAGCGCCCAGCTTGAAGTCTGCCTGCGTATAACATGCCTGCTAAAGCAGCCATGGCACCAGTACCCATAAAAACAGCCATTTTTATGCGTGCAGTTTTTACTCCTGAAAATATTGCAGCTGTCTCATTCCCACCAGTTGCCAGCGTCTGCCTGCCAAAAACAGAATGTCTTAGCAGAAAATGACCAATAAAGGCAATGACAATTGTCCAGAAAAGCAGAATTGGTATACCGAGCACGTTTCCAGATCCAAAGAAGAAAATGTAATGTTCACTCATGATTGGTATTGGGGCAGTACCCGAAATCCACATTGCCAAACCTCTTACTACCATCATCATTGCCAGCGTTACCAGGAAGCTGGGAATAGCAATTTTCGTCACTAAGTAACCATTTATAAAACCGATCAAGATGCCTGTCAGTAAACCTACAAAGATAGCAGCAAACATTCCGAGACCCGCCTGCATCGTTAATGCAGTCGTAATAGCTGATAATGCAGCTACGGAACCTACTGATAAATCAATCTCTTTAGATGCAATAACAAATGTCATCGCCACTCCCATAATGGAAATCATTGCAGTTTGACGTGCAATATTTAACAGATTGTCCGGGGTCAAAAATCCATAATCCTGCAGGGTAATAGAAAAATAAATCAGAATTAAAACAAAGGCAATATAGACAATGTTTTGTCTCCAGTCAAACTTTTTCAGTGTATCACTCATTTTGGATGGCACGTTCAACTTCCTCCTCGCTTTCAATGCGTTTACGTTCTAATGAATTTGTAACGACCCCATCCTTCATGACGAGAACTCGATCACTCATTGCTAACAACTCAGTCATTTCAGATGAAATAACAAGTACCGCCTTACCTAAATCAGCAATTTCCCGAATGATTTCGATTATATCTGTTTTTGCACCTATATCGACACCGCTGGTAGGTTCGTCTAGAATTAAGATGTCGGTATCGTTCAAAAGCCATTTAGCTAATACAATTTTTTGCTGATTTCCTCCTGATAACAAAGAAGCTTCTTTGTAAATGTCATCTGTTTTTATTTTCAACTTAGCGACTAATCTTTCAACCTTCTCATTAGCGATTTTGTTTTGGATGAGATTTTTCTTTGAAACCTTTTTCAAGCTTGGTAATATCGTATTCTCTTTTACTGAATGCCCCAGAACAAGCCCTTGTGAACGACGATCTTCAGGGACAAGTCCAATGCCCAGCTTAATAGCCTGATCAGGAGAAGGTATATTCACGTGTTCTCCCCTGACGAGAATCCTCCCGCTTTCAATTGGTTCAATTCCGAATATAGCCCTGACAGTTTCCGATCTTCCACTCCCCATCAAGCCTGCCATACCAAGAATTTCACCTGCAAACAGCGTGAAGCTTACATCATTTACACGATGACCCGACTTCAGCTTTTCTACTTCTAATAGCGGCTTACGGTCATCTGATGTTTCCCGCTCTACCCACTCAAAGGATGACCGCATGGAACCACCTATGATAGAATTAATAACTTCTTCCATGGTCATGTCCGTACTATTTTTTGTCACAACGTTTTTACCATTTCTCAATACAGTGATACGATCGCAAATTTGAAATATTTCATCCATTCTATGTGAAATATAAATAATCGTAATGCCTGATGATTTTAATTTTTTGATAATCTTGAATAGAACTTCCGTTTCTGTCTTGGTTAATGTAGAAGTCGGTTCATCCATTATCAATATTTTCGTGCCTTTTGATAGAGCTTTCGCAATTTCTGTCATTTGCCAATAACCGACACTGATATTTTCGACGATTTCCCTGGGAGGGATTTTCAACTCAAGCTCTTTAATAATCGCTTCGCTGTCCTTCACCATTTTTTTATCATCAATCATTCCAAATTTGTTTCGAGGTTCTCTGTTTAAATATATATTTTTCGCAACAGAAAACTTAGGAATTAAACTAAATTCCTGAAATATCATGGATATGCCCGCATCTTCTGCATCAGTAGTGTTTTTTAGAATATGTTCTTTCCCATCAATTTCGATCGTTCCTCCATCTAATTCATAGATGCCCGTTAAGATCTTCATCAACGTTGATTTCCCAGCGCCATTTCCACCCATCAATGCGTGAACTTCACCTTTTTCCACTTCAAAATCAACTTGATTCAGTACGTTTATACCGTTAAATGATTTCTCAATATTCGACATCTTGAGAATGGTTTCCGCCATATCCATTTCTCCTTTCTTTGATTAATAATCCCATGGAATGAGCGGATCGTAAGTCATCTGCAGAGAGTAGAAGTACATTTCCATACAGGAATTATTCCGCTTCATCTACTCGCTGAGATTAGTCGCAACCCATCTATCCAAGCGTGACGATTCCAGAATTGCATCAGTAACCTTTGCAATTTTATGTCCATCTCTAAAGTTCGGTTCACATTCTTTATCAGTCATGATCGCCTGGAGAAAATCATGCATCTCAATTATTTTCACTTCACTGTAGCCAATGCCAAGCCCGGGAATCGGCCATAATCCTTCTCCGTAAGGATGTGCAGCGCCTGTGTAGACTGTTTTAAAACCTCTTCGATCGTCCGGATCCTCTGAAAAACATACTTGCAGTTCGTCACGGCGTTCATAATTAAAGACGATCGAACCCTTTTCACCGTGTATTTCAAAAGTAAGAAAGTTATGTCTTCCCCAAGCGTTTCTTGTTCCTTCTATACTCCCGATTACACCATTCCTGAATCTTAATAATGTTAAAAATTCATCATCGACATCTACATGACCAAGCTCTTTAATTTCAGACTTATTATTTCCCAGCGTATCGACCGTTCCCTTCTGAATAGGACGATCTGGAATCCAGGTTTTTGTTGTAGCCATTACCTGGTCGATATCTCCTACCAGGTAATGGGCAAAATCAAGTACATGCGTGCCGATATCGCCCAACGCACCAGATCCGGCCATTTCTTTTTGAAACCTCCATGAAAGTGGCGATGCAGGATCTGCAGACCAATCTTGTAAATAGGTTCCTCTGAAATTAAGGATTTCCCCAATAGCGCCTTCGCTAATATACTTTTTAGCTAAAGCAACGGCGGGCGTTTTTCGATAATTAAATGCCACTAGATTTTTTACGTTTGCAGCTTCAACAGCTTCTAAGATACGCTCTGTTTCCTGTGCGTCTCTGCCAAGCGGCTTCTCACAGATAATATGTTTTCCTGCTTTTGCAGCTGCAATTGCCATCTCTTCATGCATGTTGTTCGGCGTAACGATGTCTACTATATCAATTTCAGGATCTTCTATAATATCTCTCCAATTTGTGGTGTACTGCTCAAAGCCTAATTTTCTTGCAGCATTCCTGGCTAATTCCTCATCAATATCAGCGATCGTTTTTCGTTTTAAAAATACACCATCGTCAAAAAACATATTGACCGAAGCCATGGCCATCGAATGAGCCTTAGCCATAAATCCGCCACCGATCATTCCAACAGTTAAGGTTTTCATTTTTATTCTCCTTAGCTTTTAGTCAAAGTAACTTTGAATTTCTTCAGGCGCCTCCTCGTTATACACTAACTTCCAGGATTCTAAAAGATTGTCTTTTGTAACAGACAGTGCAGGTACAGCAACGTAGGATGGAGCCTCTTTCCCTAATAATGCATATCCAGCAAGAATGGCTTCAGAAACACCTTGATCGTAAGGTAATTGAGCACCAATTCCTTTAAGGTTCTGATCTGCTGCCATGTCTATTGCAACGCCTGACCCCAGATCGATTGTCGTAATAACAAGATCATCCAGACCGGCAGTCCGGGCAGCCGCCATAGCACCTTCTGCAGGAACATCCCAAACGACAAACAGTCCATCTAAATCGCTTGTGCGTGTAAACATAGAACTAGCTACACTTTCACCGTCTTCAGGTGCTGCAATTCCAGCTCTATCAACAATTTCGATATCTGGATATTCGTTTTCAATTGTTGTTTCAAAGGCTTCGACTCTTTGAGCAGTCACGAAAAAGTCTGCATCATGATAAATAACACCAATTTGACCTTCCCCGCCTAATTCCTCTGCCATTGCATGTGCCGCAGCTACTCCGTTGCCGTAGTTATCGGCCGAGACAACGCTTACATAATCTTCCCCATGAACGAATCCGTCTGGCACATTATCCATAAATACGATATTTACTCCGCTGTCAGCAATTCTTTGATATGCACTAGCCGTTGAGACAGGGTCGACTGGAATACTCACTAGAATATCTGGTTGTCTAGAGAGAAGTGTTTCGAGATCTGAGGTTTGCTTTTCCACACTGAACTGAGCATCTGTGATTGCTAAAACCTCAATTCCCATCTTTGCAAACGTTGATTCTAATCCATCTATCTGCGCCCGGGACCAATCATTCCCTGCATAGTGCATAGAAATGGCAGCGGTATAATCACCCTCCCGAATCTCTGCAACTTCTTCTTCCGTCAGTTCGATTGTATGAGCAGAAACTGCTTCTTCTCCATTTGGCCCTTCACTAAAAATCTCCGAGCCTTCTGGAATGTCTGAATTAATCTTAATCGGTCCATCCATTTCTACTTCCAGATCTTCTACTGGCGTTACGTCTGTATCATCACCTGATCCAGCAGTCTCATCATTTCCACAAGCGACCATTACTGAAACGACCAACAGCAGTAAAAACATTAATACAAGTTTAGCTTTTCTCATTAAATACACGCCCCTTTTTTAGTGTTTTCATTCATTAAAACTGCCCATCCCCTTGACTAAACGCTTACTCTACTTTTTCCCAGCTTCTCGACTCAGATGACTTCATTACAGCGTCACTTACCTTGTCCACTTTATAAGCTTCAGCGAATGACGTAGAAGGCTGTTCACCGGATACGATGGCTTTGATAAATTCATAGGATTCAATTGTCTTCAGTTCACCATAGCCAATGTTCATCCCTGGAATATTCCATGTGACCTCACCATAAAAATGAGCAGGACCTGTGTAAATTGTTTTAAATCCTCTACGATCATCTGGATCATCTGAAAAACAAACCTCCAGCTCATTCAATCGTTCATAGTTAAATAAAATGGATCCTTTTGTTCCATGAACTTCTACTGTAAGAAAATTATTTCTTCCCCATGCATTTCGTGTTGCTTCTATACTGCCAACTGCCCCGCTCGCAAAATTCACAAGGAAAGATGCTTCGTCATCTACATCGACTTTTTCTTTTTTTGCATTTTCGTCAAGCTTGATCGTTCCTAATGAATCGACTCCACCCTCTTGAACCGGACGTTCTTTAATATATGTTTTCACAGAAGATACGACCTCTGAAATATCACCTGCTAAGTATTGTGAAATGTCAATAACATGGGTTGCAATATCTCCTAATGCTCCAGCTCCAGCATGTTTTTTCTGGAACCTCCACGATAATGGAGAAGACGGATCAGCGCTCCAGCTTTGCAAATAAGTAGCTCTGACATTAAGAATCTCACCTATTGATCCTTCATCAATAAACTTTTTAGCTTGTACAAGAGCAGGTACTCTACGATATTGATAAGCAACCATCGCGATGATTCCATTTTCTTTTGCTTCTTCTGCAGCTTCAGCCATTTCTTTTGCATCTGCTGAACTATTAGAGATTGGTTTCTCACATAAAACATGCTTTCCTGCGCGTAAAGCCGCGATCGAGATCTCTGCGTGCGAATCATTTGGGGTACACACACTCACAATATCGATATCGGGATCATTAACGATTTCTTTCCAATCCGTTGTATATTTTTCAAAACCGAATCGGTCCTTAGCATCAGACGCTATACTTTCCTCAATATCACAAACCGTTTTTAATACGGGTACCGCTGGAGCAGGCCAGAAAAATTTAGGTAAATTAGAATAAGCCACAACATGAGCTTTCCCCATAAAACCTGCACCAATCAATCCAACATTTAACTTTTTCATAAAATATCATCCTATCTATTTATATTTTTTAAAAATATTTTTATAGCTTACCTTCTAAAAATTCATATGAAATTTTACAAGCTTCTTCAGGATCACCAGAAAATCCATCAATCTCTACTAGCCAGTCACCATTAAAATCCTTGCTCTTTAAAAATTGGATAATATCATCAAGTGCTAACGTACCTTGTCCCAGTGGAACAAATTCGGAGTCTTTCAAATCCTTCAGATGAATATAGTGAATGCGTTCATAATATTTCTTCACTATTTCAAGAGGATTACCTCCCCCTGCGGCTAAGTGGGCAAGGTCCGGACAGAAAGGAATCGATGTTAATGAAAATATTTTGTCTATTTGTTCAGGAGTTTCTACCATTGACCCCAAATGAGGATGGTAGCTTGCTATTAATCCATGTTTTTCTATCATCTCTCTTGCTTGATCTAATCCCTGTCCTAATAACACATAGTCTTGCTCTGTGTTTCCTTTCGCCCGAACAGCACCTCCCCCCAATACAATGTGCTTAGCGCCAAAATCAGCTGCAAGCTCGGCAGTCAAATTGATTCTCCACAGTTCATCTTCCAATGAATCTTCATAGATAAAATTTGCGCCTACATATACTCCGAGCAGCTCAATTTCATATTTACGTAAATATCCTTTAAATTCTTCCCGATTTTTTTCAAACCTTTCAAGGTTCCCATCAAAGAGCTCGATACTACTGTATCCGTAGCTGCTAATTGTTTTAATAACGTCTTCATCATTACAAATCGTTTCGTAACGAATATCTTTAGCGCTTGTAACACCTGCGCCTGAGCCAACCAAAAGACCGAACGAATTTGTCATATAACCAACCTTCATTTCGCCAACTCCTTTACGTAAATTTTATATCGTAAATCTTACGACTAAATCTAGCACCTTTTGAAAACGCTGTCAAACTAATTTTTCTGATTTTTTGCGTAATATAACCGTTAATTTTTGTTAAACCCTTTTCCTCAAAGGATTTATTTTAGTTTTAATCATTAAAAATATTTTTTTACGTAAATATTAATTAACAAAAGATTATGAGATATCACATTTTCATTTACAGGAATAGGGGGCGAATATATAGAGGAAAATCATGATTTGATTAATATATCTATTTACGATTAAGAAAATATTATAGATTTTTATTTTGAAATGCTTTTTTAAAGGCCATTGTTGTTTATGTAAGGCTAATGATCCTTGCTCCAGGGTGGAACTCCTTTTCCTGGCCCTAGAAAGGATCTCCCTGAACCGGAAATCACCACGTGAACTTGTTTAATAATCAAATTGTTGCTTACAAGCTTTACACTCATTACTTAAGAAGGTCTTTTATCACTGTCTCATTTGGGCAGGCGGGTCTAAAGAACAAGGCTTCTCTCAAAAAACTCACCTCTATGAAGGTAAAGTTATAAAATGATTAATATAATATTGATCAGATCCCACAGGCTCGGAAAAATACCCTGAACACTCTCCAAACTTCCCCTTTCCTCCTCTTCAAACTAATTCTTTGACTTCCGTCACTCGTTGTAACTATAATGATTACATCGAGAGGGTGACTTGTATGAAAAAATTTAGCAGCCGTTATTCCATTTCTGTACATATTCTATCGCTGGTTGCATTAAGTCCAACTTCATGTACTTCTGATTTCATTGCTGAAAGCGTCAATACGAACCCCGTCATTATTCGCCGTATTATTGGGATGTTGAAGAAAGCCGGGTTGGTGCATGTACGTGCCGGTGCAGGAGGTACTTATTTACAAAAGGAACTTGATGAGATTACTTTACTGGATGTGTATAGAGCAGTTGAAGTTGCAGATAATGAACATATTTTCAATTGTCATGATGAAACCAATCCAAGGTGTCCGGTAGGCGCAAATATTGAGTCTGTTTTTCGGACAAAGATGTTGCAGGCACAATCTGCCATGGAGCACGAACTGGATCAAGTCACACTCAAACAATTGGTGTCTGAACTTAAAGAGAAGACCGGCTCTATTTAGAGCTATTTTTTTATACTAGTTGTAACAATACTGGTTACACTAAGACCTCTTGAAATAATCTGCAAATAGAAGGGTAGGAATTTTACATGTCAATCGTTATTACTGGTGCAACAGGTCATTATGGGAACCGTGTTATTCAAGAACTATTAAAAACTATTCCTGCAAGTGAAATTATTGCGAGCGTTCGTAATGTAGAAAAAGCGAATGCGCTTGCCGAATTGGGTGTAGAAGTCCGTCATGGTGATTACATGGACTATGAGTCGATGAAATCATCGTTTGAAGGTGCTTCAAAAGTTCTTTTTGTTTCAGGACCGGATTCTGATAATACTCTCCGTATCCGTCAACATGCAAATGTTGTCCAGGCTGCACGAGATGCTGGTGTAAAACACATCGCTTACACAGGTTATGCATTTGGTGAAACATCCCAAATCGAACTTGCCTATGTCCATATGGCAACAGAGTATGCGATTCGTTCAACTGGCGTACCCTATACATTCTTACGTAATTCACTTTATTCAGATGTATTCATTGATGAAAGCTTAGCTGGATCAGTAGCAACTGGTGAGTTAGTGACAAACACAGGTGATGGCAAGCTAAATGCCGTAAGCCGTGAAGATCTTGCATTAGCTGCTGCTGCTGTATTAACGGGAGAAGGACATGAAAATAAATCATACAACCTTGTCAATCCATCACCTTGGACTTTCGATGAGCTGGCTGAAGTTGTTTCCGAGGTTTCAGGTAAACAAGTTTCACATAAAAAGGTATCTTTTGATGAAATGAAGGATTATCTTGGCAACGTTGGATTACCTGCCCCAGTAGCTGAACTAATTGCAGGTATTTACCATTCCATTGCAGCTGGGGAAACGAATAAAACTTCAAATGATTTAACAAGTCTTATCGGACAACCTACACCATTGAAAAAATTGGTTCAAGAAGCATTAAAGGCATAAATTAAAGAATAAATCAGGTCCTTTTCGGAAATAAACATCTTGTTGTCAATTAAATTACTGATGATACAGGAGGCTATTTCATGTCATTACAAGGAAAACGCGTTGTTGTCGTCGGTGGTACTTCAGGGATCGGCCTGGCTACTGCCAAAGCATTTTTAGAAGAATCTGCTCAAGTAGTAATTGCAAGCCGTTCTTCTGCCAGGCTTGATGAGGCAAAGAATTTGCTGGGTCAGGATGTAGAAGGATACGAGCTGGATTTTCGTAACGACGAGAGTCTAGCTGACTTCTTTAAGAATGTAGGGAATTTTGATCACTTGGTAGTAACTGCTGGCGAAGGAACCATGGGACTATTTAAAGAGCTGCCGGTTGAAAATGCGAAAGAAGCATTCGACAGTAAGTTCTGGGGTCAATATGCTACGGCTCTTGCCGCCCTCCCTTACTTAAATGATGAGAGTTCCATCACGCTTACATCAGGCGTGTATGGTCAACGCCCACCTCAGGGAGCATCTACATTAGCAGCAATTAATTCTGCGGTTGATGGTTTAGTAAGAGGACTGGCTATTGAGCTATCACCAATGCGCGTAAATGTTGTATCACCTGGTATTGTAGATACACCGATATACGCAGGAATGCCGGAAGATCAACGTGAAGGCATGTTCAAAGGAATTGCTGACCAGCTTCCTGTAAAACGTATTGCACAGCCTGAAGACATCGCGCAATCTTACGTTTACTTAGCAAAAAATGGATTTACAACTGGATCTGTTGTTGATATTGATGGTGGTGCACGATTGATTTAATTCATATGATGAGACTGGGACTAAACCAGCACAAACAGAAAAAAGCTTTAATCATCTGAAAAGATGATCAGAGTCTTTTTTCTGTTTGTATTTTAGGCGACAAGAGCTTATATTGCCCTTTTGGCGGTGAATTTTTTTACATTCACCGCCATTAGCGCAAACCCCATTTATGTTTTGACAAATTGACTGATCATTTCATTTAACTCAGTTGCAGCTTTCGTAGGGATTTGATGCTTTGCATTAAAGAATATTAATTTATTCCTGGGTAATTTTTTATGCAGTATTCTGGCATATGAATAAAATGATTTATCTTTACTGCCATAGACCAGCAAAATAGGAAGGTCGATATTATTCAGTTGACGGGTACAATTATAATGGAGACTGTAGCGGAAATACTGTTCGATATTTCTTTTATTTCCTTTTCGGGCTTCTTGAGCCAGCTTTAGAAACAGCTTTCGCTTGAAATTTTTTAAATTGAGTAAGTGCCTCTTCTGTAAGCTTATATCTGTCTGACATTACTGTAAGATTAGCAAACTCTATGGTTCCACTCCATTACTAAAGACAAAAAGCACGCAATCTTTGTTCAATTCAGTCTGAACAAAGAGCAGTTGAGATTAAGGTTGCCTTATTGACTTATCATTCTCCACTGCCAGTCCAGCTTTCATTTCTTCTACGGACTCAATTTCAAACCCTAAATCAAGCAGCATTTTATAGTCCTTATTTTCTTCTTGTCCCGTAGTTGTTAAGTAATCTCCGACGAAGATTGAATTGGCTGCATAAAGCCCTAATGGCTGTAATGAACGAAGATTAACTTCCCGCCCACCTGAAATTCGAATTTCCTTGGTTGGATTGATGAAACGAAATAACGCTAATACTTTCAAGCAATAAAGCGGAGTTAACTCTTTTACTCCTTCAAGCGGAGTGCCGTCAATCGCATGCAAAAAGTTGACCGGTATTGAATCTGCGTCCAGTACTTTTAAGCTGCGTGCCATATCAACTACATCCTGCTTCGCTTCCCTCATCCCTACAATGACTCCTGAACACGGAGAAAGCCCGGAACTTTTGGCTGTTTTCACTGTATTGACTCGATCATCGTATGTATGTGAAGTTGTAATGTTTGGATGGTTACTCTCAGAAGTATTGATATTATGATTATAGCGATCTACGCCTGCTTCTTTTAGTCGCTCCGCTTGTTCCGGCTTTAATAATCCGAGGCAGGCGCATACTTTTAGTCCATAGGATTCTTTTATTTCTTTTACTGCCTCAGACACCTGGTCAACATCACGATTAGATGGACCTCTGCCACTGGCAACAATACAGTATGTTCCGATGTTTAAGCTGTGAGCGCGCTTCGCCCCTTCAACAAGCTTATCTTTGTTTATCATGATGTACGATTCAATGGGTGCTGTTGAAATGGAAGATTGAGAGCAATAGCCACAATTTTCAGGGCACAGCCCGGACTTTGCATTAATAATCATATTAAGCTTTACTTTTTTTCCATAATAGTACTTTCTTATTTTAAAAGCGGCATGCATCAATAACAATACATCATCATCTGGACATTCTAAGATCGAAATGGCCTCTGATGTTGTAACTTCCTCTCCATCGAGCACTCTTTCTGCAAGTTTCATCCATTTTGTCATTTTTTTGCCCCCATCCGAATAAGTACAATCTAAATCCACTTTTTATTAAATTCATCAGAATTCTACAAGAAAGATTAAAAGACATTCCTGCAATGGTGTGTTCAACTTTACTAAAAAATGAGTTAACTAATTTTAATAATAAGTTAACTCAAATTCTAATGTTTTAAAAATGTTTTGTCAATGGAGATGAGGAAAAGTGAATGTAGATAAAAATCGGGATTACCACAGTCATTTAAATAATTCACATGATGAGTGCAAAAAACATATGTATTATCATGTAATTTTAACGATGACAGATGGCAGTTATGTGGATGGTATTATTGAAGATGTTGATTGGGACAGTGTTAGCATGTTAACTGGTGAGGATGTAATGGAGGATGAGCTGGAAAACTGGGATGAAATGGACACTCGACAATTCTATGGCGGTTACGGATATCCAAGAAGAAGATTGCGACGCTTCAGACGCAGAGTTGTCGCAAGTCGTATTATCGTTGGTATATTAATTCATGACATTGCTCTATCCTTTATTGTGCATTACAGCAGGCAATTACTTAATCAAAAAGCTATAAAATGGGTTTCTATTATTGCCGGAATTTTATTGATTAGATTTAGCTTTTACTTTGGGTATGAATTTATTCTGGAATTACAAAGTATGCACTGAAAAGAAAAGAATTCCAGCTAATCGATCATTAAATGCAAGGACGATCATTCCCCCTTTTATATGCGCATCCTGATTATTTCTTCCTGAATAAGAGCAAGTTGTGATCTGAAATAAAAAAGCTTTGAACAGTGATATTTAAAATCACTGTTCAAAGCTTTTTTGCTAAATAGCTGATGGATCTTCTGCTTCCGTTTCCTTATCCACTACATTCTCAATATAATCTTTACCCCACTCATACATAACATCCAGAATTGGTATAAGACTTTTACCATGCTCAGTCAATGAGTATTCAACTTTTGGTGGAACAACAGGGTACACTTCACGGTGTACGATTAAATGATCTTCAAGTTCGCGTAATTGATTTACAAGCATTCTCTGGGTAATCCCTGGTATAAGGGACTTTAATTCACCAAATCGTTTTGTTCCTTCCTTACCTAAATGCCATAAAATCAACATTTTCCATTTACCACCGATTATTGAAAGTGTTAATTCTTTTTCACAGTTAAAGGTTTTATTCCCCAAATTCGGCATCCACTTCACTCCCCCTTATGTTATCCATTAGTATACTTTTTGTTACTATACGCTTTTAAAGTGCGTACTATTTATGTTCGAATATACCAAGTATACTATAAAAACGTGCTATTGGATAGATTGTTTGTAAATGTATACCCCTCTACCATAATGAACCCTTTGTTTATTGGATTTCTGGACGATCTAAATGAGTCCTGTACCAGATCCTCAGAAATAATATTTGAAATTAGTGAAGCAGAAAAAGTATTAGATTTGAGTTCATTCAGGCAAATCGTAGACATATTAAAACAAAAAGGGTATGGAATTGCTATTAAGGATTTTGGTATAGAAGAGACATCATTGAAATCTGTTATTGATTTAGAACCAGGCTACGTATAATTAGACAAATCCATTTCTAAAGGGCTATTCAATTCAGATAAAAAGCAAAACGAAGTTAAAATGATGTTAGAGGTTTGTCAGCAAAAAAAGATGAAAAGGATTTGGCAATAGCCAAAATGTTAGGCGTCCATATAGGACAAGGTTTTTTATTAAGGAAACCATTAGAGTAGGATGGAGTTTGTTTTAGGGATAGGAGAAAATAAAAACGCCAAACCTTTATTTATAAAAGGTTTGGCGTTTTTCTGGGGGATGACATTACATCATGCCGCCCATTCCGCCCATATCAGGCATTCCGCCGCCGCTTTCCGGTTCTGGAATGTCTGCTACGACAGCTTCTGTTGTCAGGAACATTGCTGCTACTGATGCAGCGTTTTGAAGTGCTGAGCGTGTAACCTTAGTTGGATCCACGATACCAGCTTCGATCATGTTGACCCATTCGCCGTTCGCTGCGTTGAAGCCTACGCCGACTTCTTCTTTCTTCAGACGGTCAACGATGATTGAGCCTTCAAGGCCTGCGTTGTGTGCGATCTGGCGGATTGGCTCTTCAAGTGCGCGAAGCACGATGTTGATACCAGTTGCCACGTCGTCTTCTGCTTCTACTGCAGCGACTTTGTTGTATACGTTCACTAGCGCTGTACCACCACCAGATACGATACCTTCTTCAACAGCTGCACGCGTTGAGTTCAGGGCATCTTCAATGCGGAGTTTACGCTCTTTCAGTTCAGTTTCAGTTGCAGCACCAACTTTGATCACCGCTACGCCGCCTGCAAGTTTTGCAAGACGTTCCTGAAGTTTTTCCTTATCAAAATCAGAAGTTGATTCTTCAATTTGAGAACGGATTTGAGCAACACGAGCGCCGATTTGCTGAGCGTCTCCTGCGCCTTCAACGACTGTTGTGTTTTCTTTCGTTACAACAACTTTCGCTGCGCGTCCAAGCTGTGAAATGTTTGCAGACTTCAGATCAAGTCCAAGGTCTTCAGTGATCACTTCACCGCCAGTCAGGATTGACAGGTCTTCAAGCATTGCTTTACGACGGTCGCCGAATCCTGGTGCTTTAACAGCTACTGCGTTAAACGTTCCGCGAAGCTTGTTCACAACAAGTGTTGCAAGTGCTTCACCTTCAACGTCTTCAGCAACGATTAGAAGCGGCTTGTTCTGCTGTACAACCTGCTCAAGCACAGGAAGTACTTCCTGAATGCTGCCGATCTTCTTGTCAGTGATCAGGATATATGGATTTTCAAGCACTGCTTCCATTTTGTCAGAGTCAGTCACCATATAAGGAGATGCGTATCCGCGGTCGAACTGCATACCTTCTACAACGTCAAGCTCTGTCGTGAAGCCTTTTGATTCTTCGATTGTGATAACGCCGTCGTTACCAACGCGCTCCATAGCCTCAGCGATCAGCTGGCCAACTTCATCGTCAGCTGCTGAGATTGCTGCAACCTGTGCGATTGACTCTTTGCCTTCGATTGGCTTAGAGATTGCTTTCAGTTCTTCAAGTGCAGCCACAACTGCTTTTTCGATCCCTTTACGTACGCCAACAGGATTAGCACCAGCCGTTACGTTTTTCAGACCTTCACGGATCATTGCCTGTGCAAGAACCGTTGCAGTAGTCGTACCGTCACCAGCGATTTCGTTTGTCTTGCTTGCTACTTCAGCTACAAGCTTTGCACCCATGTTTTCGAATGCATCTTCAAGCTCGATTTCTTTAGCAATTGTTACACCGTCATTTGTAATCAGCGGTGAACCGAATTTCTTTTCAAGAACAACGTTACGTCCTTTTGGTCCAAGTGTTACCTTTACTGCATCAGCAAGCTGATCAACACCGCGAAGCATTGAGCGGCGTGCTTCTTCACTAAATTTAATTTCTTTAGCCATTTGTAAGGTTCCTCCCAGAATGTAATATGATTTTAAATCTTATGTGTTTAAATGATTGAATTAGTTTACGACAGCCAGAATATCGCTTTCACGAAGGATAAGGTATTCTGTGCCCTGGTATTTCACTTCTGTACCAGCGTACTTAGAGAAAAGGATACGGTCATCAACAGATACTTCAAGCTCAACACGTTCACCGTTTTCAAGTACACGTCCTGTACCTACGGCAACGATCTTACCTTCCTGTGGCTTTTCTTTCGCACTATCCGGAAGTACAATCCCGCTTGACGTTTTATCCTCAGACTCTACCAACTCAATTACTACGCGATCACCTAATGGTTTTAACAAGTGAAACAACCTCCTTGAATTATGTTCTTCGTTTATTAGCACTCTTCACATATGAGTGCTAACACAATTATTAGTTTAATTAATTTGAGTTGTTTTTGCAAGTAGGATGGGTTTAAATTTTTTTAAAAATTTGTTTGAAGTAATCGCTGGCTCTTTCCGTGGAGGACTTCGCTTTCCGCGGCCGCGCGCTGAGCCTCCTAGAGCTTCGCTTTGCGGGGTCTCAGCTGTCGCTTCTATGCCGCAGGAGTCTACGTCCTCCACTACAAGAGCCAGCTGAGTCGGGTGAATCAAGTATGTAATATCATCTTTATTAAAAAGTAACACCCCCTTTTATTGCGAGTATTTGTCTTTTTGATGAATGGTTATACTACTCTCCAGCTGACCTTCGGAGTGCAGGACGAAGACTCCCGCCCCGGAAAAGGGACAGGTGAGACTCAGCATGCGAAGCATGAAGAGGCTCACCGCCCGGGGGCAGGAAAGCGCAGTCCTGCACGGAGAAGGTCAGCGGTTTTCAAAAGCACATCCTCCACACCCTATTCACAAAATGTCTACTTAATACGTCTGACATCGTAGCTATCAATTGAAGGCGCTGTAGTTCAATAGTAGAATAAACAGAACGAATCTATTTCAAAGGAGTATGATTGTGAACCGCACCTTTCTCATTATATTAATCACATACGTGGCTATGCAGCTTTCCACATTTGTCGCTGTCCCGCTCGCATTATTTATCAGCGGAATGGTCTCAGATAGTGAACCTGCCGTGCTGCTCTATCAAATATCAGGCTATTGGATCTTCATCAGCTTTACGATCGCGCTGATTGTTATACTGCTTGTCATGAACAAGAATAAAGGCGTGATGGACCTTCCGGGTAAAAAGGTCAGCCCGGGGATGGCGGCGCTGTGGTCATTTATCGGGATCTTCCTGGCATTCTTCAGTCAGGCGATTGCAGTCGGCATTGAGTCGCTGATCGGGATTGATCCGGGATCACAGAACACAGCTGATATCATCAGCCTGCTGTCATACGTCCCGCTCGCAGCTGTAGCAGTTGCGATTATCGGACCGATTTTAGAGGAAATTGTGTTCCGTGGCGTAATTTTCGGCTGGTTCTATCGTAAATACAATTTCTTTATCTCAGGACTGATCAGTGCGCTGATCTTTGCGGTGATTCACTTCGACTTCACCCATATCCTGATTTATGCGGCAATGGGCTATGCATTCGCGTTCCTTTATGCATATACTAAACGAATCATCGTACCAATCATTGCGCATATGGCGATCAACACATTTGTCGTGATGACGCAGTTCTTCTTTGCTGATGAAATTCAGCGGATCATTGAAATGAATGAAGCAGTCTTCGTACTGTGGCGCTTTGCAATAGGAGGAATTTTGTAAATGAAATCTCCATTAGGACACGGTATCTTCTATCTGATACTTGGGGTATTCTTCGTTTACTTCGCTGTCAACAGCGTAAACGAAAACGGCTGGGGCTTCTTCGCCTATCTGTTCGTTGCATTTGCAACGTATGATATCGGGGCGGGCTTAAGGCTGATTGGACTCCACTTTAAGATTAAGAAGCATATGAATGAGAAGAAGTAGCGGCTGCGTGCCGCTGCTTTTTTGTTTGTGGATGGTGCGGTCGGGGCGATGCGGGCGTAGGTACATTTACACTTTTCTACGAACCACCCTGTTTTTTCTAAGAAGGTCACCTTTTTTTCTCCGAACATGGCTGATCGTTCTAAGGACCATGATGATTTTTCTAAGAACATGACTCATCTTTCTACGAACCACCCCACCAAAAAAGAAAACAGCCGGAATCACTCCCCGCTGTTTTCCTTCAACTCTTCTTTTTTCGCAAGCTCGCGGTCGATCCGCTCTCTGCGTTCCTGTTCTTCTAGCTCACGCTGCTCGGCTTCAGCTTTTTGTGCTTTTTTGTAGCCGATTTTCGCGATCCATAGGCTGATTTCGTAGAGTAAAATCAGCGGTACGGTTACGATCATGTGTGAGAAGATGTCTGGCGGCGTCACAAAGGCTGCGACGACGAGCAGTCCGAAGTATGCGTACTTACGGATGCTTGCCAGAAACATTGGTGTGACGATTCCCAGTCTTGTGACAAACAACATGATCACCGGCAGCTGGAATAAGAAGCCGAACGGGATTGTCATTTGGAATAAGAACTGGAAGAATTCGTTGATCCCAATGACCTGCTCGATCTCAAGATTGTTCGACAGGTTCATCATGAAGCGGACAACGAATGGGAATAAAATAAAATATGCGAACGCAAGGCCTGCTAAAAACAAGATGACGGATGCTGGAATGTAACTAAGGGTTACTTTCCGTTCTCTGTCATGCAGACCCGGACTGATAAATGCCCAAAGCTGGTAGAGTATAACTGGTGCCGTCATGATCAACGCAGTGAACATGATAATCTGGAAATAGATCTTTACAGGATCCGTTACCCGGAATGCATTCAATGTCATCGATGCTGCCTCGTCTGAAGACTGGAGGAATTTCATCAGCGGCTCTGCTAAGAAGAAGCCCCCCACCATCGAAATGACAAAGAAAACGACTACAATGATGAGTCGTTTTCTTATTTCACCTATATGTTCATGGACGGTCATATCTTGCTGGTTCATATGGCCACCATCCCGTAATTATTGCTGTTTTTCGTCTTTCTTTGCCGGCTTTACATCGTCATCATCATCTGCAAGTCCTTTTGTTGCATCCTTGAATTCACGAAGGGTGCTGCCTGCTGCTTTCCCAAGCTCCGGCAGTTTTTTAGGACCAAAAATTAATAATGCAACGACTGCGATCACGGCTAGGCTGATTCCACCTGGTAACATGATGCATGCACCTCCTCTTTCTTCCTATATCATAAATTAAATTAAGCTTTTTGGCTATTCTATATTTCTTCTAATTGTGACGTTTCTACGTCATCTGTTCCATAATTCTTCAGGAAATAAATGAGTGACTGAAGCTCGACGGCAAGATCAATATGATGGATTCTCATATGCTCAGGCACAGAGAGTCTGGCAGGTGTGAAATTCAGAATGCCTTTTACCTTCAGATCGATCAGTCGGTCAGTGATTCCCTGGGCAGGACCAGCCGGCACAGTGAGGATTGCGACTTCAATGTTGCTCTCCTTCACTTTTTCCTCAAGATCATCCATCGCATACACAGGTACTTCTCCAATTGAAGTGCCCGCTTTTTTCGGATCCGCGTCAAACGCCATTTCAATCTTTGTATTATTGTTTTTCAGGAAATTATAATGTAAAAACGCAGTACCTAAGTTTCCTACACCAATCAGTACAACCTTTGTCGTCTCGTCCTGATCAAGTGTTTTACGGAAAAAGGACAGCAGGTATTCTACATTATATCCATAACCCTTTTTGCCAAGTGCACCAAAATAAGAAAAATCACGTCTGATTGTTGCTGAATCCACCTTTACAGCATCGCTCAGCTCTTTCGAAGAAACACGCTGCTTTCCTGATGAATGCAGGTTCTTCAGAAAACGGTAGTAAAGCGGAAGCCGCTTCGCCGTTGCCTGAGGAATCTTCATTTGTTCCTGACTCATTCCTGTACTCCCCCTAAATCCAACAGTGCGCCTGGCACCGCATGTAAAGTGAAGCTGTGAACGCTTCCAAATCTATATTTTGTTGATGGTGTGATGAAGACCGCTGACCCTTTCCGCAGAGGACTGCGCTTTCCTGCCCCCGGGCGGTGAGCCTCCTCAGGCTTCGCCTTCCGGGGTCTCACCTGTCCCTTCCTGGGGCGGGAGTCTCCGTCCTCTGCTCCAAGGGTCAGCTGAGTGAGTATATCTAATTTGTTTAGCTTACTCTCTCATTTATCAAACTATAAAATAGTACTTTGTTGTAAAGTTATCCTTCTTACCAAAGCGTTGAGCGTAGCGTAAGGCGGCGACTCCGGGACGATTAGTTGGAAGCTGAGACCCCACAGGCGAAGCCGAGGAGGCTCAGCAACAACCGTCCGGAAAGCGTCCGCCTGAAGCGCAGCTCAACAACCATTTATATAAGACAAATCTTTCACAACAAATTCCTTTTAAATACATTCCAAGTCCCTATTGTATCATACACCATTAAGGTATCCGCTTGCAAAGTATGCAAGTTTTTTCACAATGACAGTTCGTTGCTTATCACAACGCTGTTACGATACACTTAGATAGGAAGAAAAATGAGGTGAGCGAATGATTTTACTACAGGTCAATAATCTCTCAAAGTCGTTTGGCGCAGAAGAGATTATTGCTAATATAAAGCTTGAAGTCCAGACCAAGGACCGGATTGCACTTGTCGGCCGAAACGGCGCCGGGAAGTCCACCCTTTTAAAAATTATCGCAGGTCAGCTTTCGCATGACGACGGCGATATTAATAAACCAAAAGGCGTGTCGATTGGGTACCTTGAACAGCACAGCGGACTTGAATCCGAGCTGTCGATCTGGGAAGAAATGATGACTGTATTTGATTACTTAAAAGAGATGGAAAAACGCCTGCGTGAAGCCGAGCAGCAGATGGCGGATCCGGACGTGTATGAAAACGAGGAACGCTATAACCGCGTGATGACTGAATATGATGAGTTGCAGGTTCAGTTCAAGGACGCCGGCGGGTATCAGTATGAAGCGGATATCAGAACCGTGCTTCACGGTCTGCGCTTTCAATCGTTTGATTATGACACGCCGATCTCGACGTTAAGCGGCGGTCAGAAAACGCGTCTTGCTTTGGGTAAATTACTTTTAACAAAGCCTGACGTGATGATCCTCGATGAGCCGACCAACCACCTGGACATTGATACACTCAGCTGGCTGGAGTCTTATCTGCAGGGATACCCGGGCGCGATTTTAATCGTCTCACACGACCGCTACTTTTTAGATAAAATCGTCAATCAGGTTGTGGAGATCTCACGAAAGCGTTCGAAGAAATTCCATGGCAACTACAGCCGTTATCTGGATCAGAAGGCGCTTGATTATGAGCGTGAGATGAAGGAATTTGAGAAGCAACAGGAAGAGATCGCAAAGATGGAAGACTTTGTTGCACGAAACCTGGCACGGGCTTCAACGACGAAAATGGCACAGAGCCGCCGTAAAAAGCTACAAAAGATGGACAGGATGGACCGTCCAAAAGGCGATGAGAAATCAGCAAGCTTCGGCTTCTCGATTGACCGCCAGAGCGGGAATGACGTCCTGAAGTTACAGGATCTCTCTGTCGGCTATTATACACCTGTTTCAAGTAACATTAATGCAGCGATCACGCGTGAAGACAGCATTGCACTGATCGGTCCAAACGGTGTTGGGAAGTCTACCCTTTTAAAAACGATTGTTAAAAGAATCCCTGCGCTTGCCGGTCAGATTCAATACGGATCGAATGTCAGCATCGGTTACTACGACCAGCAACAGGCTGAACTGCACTCAAATAAAACGGTGCTGAATGAACTATGGGATGACTATCCGATGAAAAATGAAAAGGATATCCGTACGGTGCTTGGCAACTTCCTCTTTTCAGGGGATGATGTGCTAAAACCGGTGTCAACTTTGAGCGGTGGTGAGAAAGCACGTCTTGCGCTTGCGAAGCTGATGATGCAGAAATCGAATCTGCTGATTTTAGATGAGCCGACCAACCACCTCGATCTCGACAGTAAAGAGATTCTAGAGAATGCGCTCATTGATTACCCTGGTACGATCCTGTTTGTATCGCACGACCGCTATTTTATCAACAGGCTTGCGACAAAGGTGCTTGAGCTGTCACCTGATGGCAGTACTGAGTATCTCGGCGATTATGATTATTATATGGAAAAGCTGAGTGAACAGGCTGAGCTGGCAGCGATTGAAGAACGTGAGCGGCTAGAGAAAGCGCCTGCCGCTGAAAAGACTACTGATAAATCATCCTTTGCGCTCGATAAGGAAAAGCAAAAGGCTGAACGAAAGAAGCGCAGACGTCTTGAGGAAATTGAGCTGCTGATTACAGAGCTCGAGGGTACGATTGAAGAGCATGAAAATCTGCTGTGTGACCCTGAGATTTTCCAGGATCATGAGCGAGTGATGGAGTCCAATCAGGCCATTGATCAGGCAAAAGTTGAGATGGATCAGCTGCTTGAGGAGTGGACTGAGCTGGAAGAGGAATTGAGTGAGTGAGAATTGTGCAGGAATCCTTTTTTGGGTTCCTGTTTTTTGTGTGTTGGGGGTGTGGTTCAGGAGATTACAGCGGGTGTTTCGGAGATTTGGCTGGTGGTCCAGAAGATTATCGTGGGTGTTCAGGACATTTCGCCGGTGGTCCCGTAAATTGTACCATTTAGCCCACCCCGCTCCTCACCTGATTTCACAGTTTTGAGGTTTGGCCGGCAGGGTTCGTAGAAAGATGAGTCATGTTCGGAGAAAAAACAGCATGGTCCTTAGAATGATCAGCCATGTTCGGAGAAAAAACAGGTACCTTCTTAGAAAAAACAAGGTGGTTCGTAGAAAAGTGTAATTTGACCTATCCGCCTGCCCTGCACTATCACTCTAAAATCCAGCAGCACATTTCACAAACTCAAACCACTCCCCCACCCAAATTCTAACCCATTCCCACGTATCCTCCCCCATTCTTCCATATCCGAAATATCAGGCAATTGTGAATAACCTTTTGCTTATATTTGTGTGAAAATTGCAAATCGAATATGTATATAATGTGAACGCAGTGTGACAGAATGATTACAATACACAGAGTTATGCACACTACGCACAGCGTATTCATGCTTTTCAACATAGTTATACACATTGTCCACAGGGTTGTACACAATTATCAACATTATCCACAATAAAAGACACACCGAGTTATGTACAGATAAATTTCAACTTACCCACAGCTTATCCACAGAAAAAACTCAGCTTTTTACAGCTGAGTTTCGCTTCTCATCGATTTTGTTCCTCTTGCCCAGAAGATCATTGGAATTAAAATGAGCGACAATAGTCCACCGCCCAGTGACAAAATGGAAAAACTCGAAGCACCGACTACCATTCCAGACAGTGCACCGCCTGCCGCTCCGGATAATGCAATGAAGACATCGACTGACCCTTGCGTTTTTGCACGGACTGAAAGATGTGTGGCATCTATAATTGTTGCTGTCCCGCTGATCAGTCCGAAGTTCCACCCGAGTCCAAGCAGCATCAATGCGACAATCATTCCTGCAAGTGATTCTCCAGGTGCAAGTGCGCCTACTACGCCAGCTGCAAGCAGCGTTATTCCTGATGCTGAAGCCATAAATGTGCGCCCCAGCTTATCGACTAGTACACCTGTAATTAATGAAGGGAGATACATCGCTGCGATATGAAGGCCGATTACTAATCCGACCGCACTAAGCGTGTGACCGTGATTTCCCATATGAACCGGCGTCATTGTCATGACAGCGACCATGACGATCTGCGTGAGCACCATCACTACCGCCCCGGTAATCACGCCTCTTCTTTTCAGACCGGACACATCAAACGTTTCAATAGGTGCTGTTTTTTCTTTTGAAGCTTCAGACAGTTCACGTGCGATTATCAGCGGGTCAGGCTTTAGCATGATAAATAACACCAGTCCAGCTGCAATGTAAGCTGCAGCCGCTAATATGAACGGTCCTCCAAGCGCCGGGACACCAATAGATTCCGCAAACCTTCCCATGACACCGACCAGGTTCGGTCCGGCTACTGCACCAAACGTTGTGGCAACCATTGCGATACTGACAGCTGTTGCGCGCTGTTTATCATTCGCCAGATCCGTCCCGGCATACCGTGCCTGAAGATTAGATGCAGTTCCTGCCCCGTAAATCAGCAATGAAATCAATAGTAGCGGAACATTATCCCAGACTGCTGCCCCGACAACACCAAGTGCACCTAAACCGCCAGTAACAAATCCGGCTCCGAGTCCAATACGCCTTCCTGCTTTTTGAGACAGTCTCCCTACTAAAAGCGCCGCTCCTGCAGAACCAAGCGTAAACAGCGCAACCGGAAGCCCGGCATAGCTGTCTGTTCCAAGCATATCCTGAGCAAGCAAAGCACCTACTGTAATCCCTGCAGCAAGCCCCGCTCCACCAAAGATCTGTGACAGTACAACCACCCAAAGTGTTCTTTTATAAAGCTGCGTACGCTTTTCTTCACTACCTATGTAAACTTGAATATCTCGTTCCATGGCTTACATCTCCGTTTCATCCATCATTACTTGTATTGTACGCCCCGGGGTTTATTTATACAAAAAAAGACGCCTGCTTTTTTAACAGACGCCTACACGTTTATAACATCAATCCAGGATTCGCATTCAAATCCAAAGCAGACCGTTTCCCCTGCTCATACATCACAGTCCCGGCAGCTGCAATCATCGCTGCATTATCTGTACAAAGTGACAGCGGTGGAATCACCAGCTTCAGGTCTTCTCTTTCTCCAAACATTTCAGTCAGTCGCGCACGCAATCCCTTGTTCGCTGCAACACCACCAGCAAGCAACAGCTGCTTCACACTATACTCTTCTACTGCACGCTTCGTCTTTTCAGTCAGTACGTCTACAACACTCTCCTGAAAGCTCGCAGCAAGGTCTTTCACAACTATCTCTTCACCGCGCTGTTCAGCATTATGAAGCGTATTAATCACAGCAGACTTCAATCCGCTGAAGCTAAAGTCATATGAACCTTCCTCAAGCCACGCTCTCGGCAATTTTACTGAAGGCGTTCCTTCATGCGCAAGCTTATCAATATGAGGTCCACCCGGATAAGGCAGGCCAAGCGTTCTCGCCACTTTATCATACGCCTCACCCGCAGCATCATCACGCGTCTCACCGATCACTTCAAAAGAACCGTGTTCCTTCATTAATACAAGCTCAGTATGACCACCTGACACAACAAGTGATAATAGCGGAAACTGCATTTCTTCTATCAAACGGTTGGCATAAATGTGCCCCGCAATATGATGTACACCAATCAAAGGCTTCTGATGCGCAAACGCAATCGCTTTTGCTGCATTGACCCCGATTATCAGTGCACCTACAAGTCCAGGTCCCTCAGTTACTGCAATCGCATGAATCTCATCCATTGTGACCTTAGCCTGCTCAAGTGCTTCTTCTACCACAATTGTCATCTGCTCAACGTGGTGACGTGAAGCAATCTCAGGTACCACGCCGCCAAAACGCTTATGACTTTCAATCTGTGAAGCAACGACATTTGATACAATGTCCGTTCCATTTCTTACAACAGATGCAGCAGTCTCATCACAGCTCGTCTCAATGCCTAAAATTAGTGTCTCACTGCTCATTTAACTTCACCCACATGACTAATGCATCCTCTCCATTATCTGAATAATAATTTTTCCTGATTCCGCCTTTTAAGAAACCAAGCTTCTCATAAAGCGACTGTGCAATATAATTACTGACTCTGACCTCAAGCGTCATCATCTTTACCCCTTCATCGCGCAGCATATCCATCACTTTTACCATCAGCTTTTCACCAAGCTTTCTGCCCCGGAGCTCCGGTACAACTGCCACATTCGTAATATGCGCCTCATCCATCACAAGCCACAGCCCGCAATAGCCAACAACCGTACCATCAACTTCAAGCAGCAGATACTTCGCAAACTGGTTAATCGTCATCTCATTTTCAAAAGCTTCACGGCTCCATGGCGCACTAAATGACGCATTCTCAACCGCAAGCACAGCATCAATATCCCCATATGTCATCCAGCGAAAGCGGATCTCATCCATTCTTCTTTTCCTGCTCTTTCAGCCAGTTTGCCTCCGCTTCTGCAAGACGGATATAATTCGGTACAAACCCATGCGCGTCCTCATCAGGCAGCACTTCAGCATGCTTTGCCATCAAAGCTGCACGCGGATAAGCTTCATCACCTGATACACGGTAAGCCCGCTCACCAAGCACTGACTGAATCTCTTCCCAGAACACATCCACATCAGCACCCGAGAACAAAACCTTCTCTTCCCGCTCAGCTAAATGTGCGAGCCATTCATTCATCTCCAGATTGCGATCCTCTAAAAGCGTCTGCCAGCCATCCCGGTACTCATAAAGCCCAGTATACACATTCCCTCTTCTCGCATTCATCAACGGCACAACAACCCCATCAAAATACTTCCCGGGCCATGCAAGACTAAGCAGGCTTGATACTCCAACAATCGGAATCTTTAGTGACCAGGCAAGCGTTTTTGCAAGCGTAACCCCAATCCTTACACCCGTATAAGATCCAGGGCCCTTAGCCACAACAATCCGGTCAAGTGAAGCAGGTGCCACATCAAGTGACGCAAGCAATTCCTCCACCGCACTCATTGCCTGCAGTGAATGATTTCTCTTTATATTAATCAGCTTCTCACCCATCACTGCACCGTCCTTCATGACAGCAAGCGACAGCGGCTGATTCGACGTATCAATTGCAAGTACAATCATCCTAAAATCTCCTCACATAACGATTCATAACGCTCGCCCCTAGGCACAAGCTCAAACCTTCTCGACGCCTCATCAATATAATAAATGAACATCTCAAGCCTCTCCTCAGGCAGCTGATCCGCAATCAAATGCGCCCACTCAACCACACAAACGCCATCCCCATTAAAATACTCATCAAATCCAAGATCCTCAAACTCATCCTCCACACGATACACATCCATATGGTAAAGCGGCAGTCTTCCCTGGTATTCCTTCATAATCGTAAAGGTCGGGCTGTTCACGGTTCTCTTAATCTCAAGACCCTTTGCCAACCCTTTTGTAAATGTGGTCTTCCCCGCACCAAGGTCACCCTCAAGCGTCAGCACATCTCCAGCTTTTAAAAGCGCACCAAGCTTCTCAGCAAAAGCAGACGTCTCCTCAGCCGAAGAAGATCTCCATTCATATGTCTTCAATCTATTCACCCCGTTTTAAAGCACATTGATTTTGCAATGTATAACAGAAATGTACTTTTTAAGTACAGATTCAGCTGTTGATTGGAGTGGAGGACGGAGACTCCTGTGGCATAGAAGCGACAGGTGAGACCCCGCAAGGCGAAGCCTGAGGAGGCTCACCGCGCGGTCGCGGAAAGCGCAGTCCTCCACGGAAATCAACAGCGTTTTTTAAATCCACTTCTTTATCAATAAAAAAGACTCACCCACATGGAGTCAGTCTGTCAGTTTCATCTATCATCAATAGTTTACACGAAAAAGGTTCGTCTTTAAACAAAAAAATAACCATGACCAGTGTCATGGAAACTTAAATGGCGGTCCCGACCGGGATCGAACCGGCGATCTCCTGCGTGACAGGCAGGCATGTTAACCGCTACACCACGGGACCAAGGTAATTGCGGGGGCAGGATTTGAACCTGCGACCTTCGGGTTATGAGCCCGACGAGCTACCGAACTGCTCCACCCCGCGACGATATAAAGCCTAGCGACGTCCTACTCTCACAGGGGGAAACCCCCAACTACCATCGGCGCTGAAGAGCTTAACTTCCGTGTTCGGCATGGGAACGGGTGTGACCTCTTCGCTATCATCACTAGACGATTAAAGGCTCGCACCTTCAAAACTGGATACGTTCATCAAAGTAAGGGATTCCGAGAATCAACCTAGTCCAGTTTCAGCTCCTAGCTTTTCGGCTGCTTCACCCTGCCTGTTTGAGACTAACGTCTCCTCCATCCAGGCTTCCACCAGCTCTCAAAGCTGATCAGTCGCTTCCACTTTCTTATATTGGTTAAGTCCTCGATCGATTAGTATTCGTCAGCTGCACATGTCACCATGCTTCCACCTCGAACCTATCTACCTGATCATCTTTCAGGGATCTTACCACTTGCGTGTGGGAAATCTCATCTTGAGGGGGGCTTCATGCTTAGATGCTTTCAGCACTTATCCCGTCCGCACATAGCTACCCAGCGATGCCATTGGCATGACAACTGGTACACCAGCGGTGCGTCCATCCCGGTCCTCTCGTACTAAGGACAGCTCCTCTCAAATTTCCTGCGCCCACGACGGATAGGGACCGAACTGTCTCACGACGTTCTGAACCCAGCTCGCGTACCGCTTTAATGGGCGAACAGCCCAACCCTTGGGACCGACTACAGCCCCAGGATGCGATGAGCCGACATCGAGGTGCCAAACCTCCCCGTCGATGTGGACTCTTGGGGGAGATAAGCCTGTTATCCCCGGGGTAGCTTTTATCCGTTGAGCGATGGCCCTTCCATGCGGAACCACCGGATCACTAAGCCCGTCTTTCGACCCTGCTCGACTTGTAGGTCTCGCAGTCAAGCTCCCTTATGCCTTTACACTCTTCGAATGATTTCCAACCATTCTGAGGGAACCTTTGGGCGCCTCCGTTACTCTTTAGGAGGCGACCGCCCCAGTCAAACTGCCTGCCTGACACTGTCTCCCACCCCGATCAGGGGTGCGGGTTAGAAGTTCAACACAGCGGGGGTAGTATCCCACCAATGCCTCCACCGAAGCTGGCGCTCCGGTTTCTAAGGCTCCTACCTATCCTGTACAAGCTGTGCCAAAATTCAATATCAGGCTGCAGTAAAGCTCCACGGGGTCTTTCCGTCCTGTCGCGGGTAACCTGCATCTTCACAGGTACTATAATTTCACCGAGTCTCTCGTTGAGACAGTGCCCAGATCGTTGCACCTTTCGTGCGGGTCGGAACTTACCCGACAAGGAATTTCGCTACCTTAGGACCGTTATAGTTACGGCCGCCGTTTACTGGGGCTTCAATTCGCACCTTCGCTTGCGCTAAGCACTCCTCTTAACCTTCCAGCACCGGGCAGGTGTCAGCCCCTATACTTCACCTTACGGTTTCGCAGAGACCTGTGTTTTTGCTAAACAGTCGCCTGGGCCTATTCACTGCGGCTCTCTCGGGCTTGCACCCTAATAGAGCACCCCTTCTCCCGAAGTTACGGGGTCATTTTGCCGAGTTCCTTAACGAGAGTTCACTCGCTCACCTTAGGATTCTCTCCTCGCCTACCTGTGTCGGTTTGCGGTACGGGCACCTTGCATCTCGCTAGAGGCTTTTCTTGGCAGTGTGGAATCAAAGACTTCGGTACTATTTTCCCTCGTCATCACAGCTCAGCTTACGCGGAAACGGGATTTACCTCATTTCCTGCCTAACTGCTTAAACACGCGCAACCAACGGCGTGCTCTCCTATCCTCCTGCGTCCCCCCATTACTCAAACGATGTGTTGGTGGTACAGGAATATCAACCTGTTGTCCATCGCCTACGCCTATCGGCCTCGGCTTAGGTCCCGACTAACCCTGAGCGGACGAGCCTTCCTCAGGAAACCTTAGGCATTCGGTGGAAGAGATTCTCACTCTTCTTTCGCTACTCATACCGGCATTCTCACTTCTAAATGCTCCACCAGTCCTTCCGGTCTGACTTCACAGCGTTTAGAACGCTCTCCTACCACGAATCTCATAAGAGATTCATCCACAGCTTCGGTGAATCGTTTAGCCCCGGTACATTTTCGGCGCAGGGT